>DAOVGR010000033.1 GCA_030672305.1 Thermoplasmatales archaeon
GCCAGATAAAAAAACAGGCTTTCCTCCTAGAAACAGTAGAATTTCAATAGTTTTGTGTAGGTTTCAATCTGAAATTAAAATAGGTGAATTGAAAAGTTATCCAGTTGTCAAATAACATTATCGGCTTGCCGAACTACTGAAATGATAAGTATTCTTATAAAATAGAACTAGTTACTCCCCAATAATGTCCATCATAGACTCAATAAGATTTTATTCGACTGTTAGCCGATGGGAATTTTTACCTGCTGTATCAGTAGGAATACTGATTGGTTTATTTATTGGTGCAGAATCGATTCAAAATTTATTTTCTAGTGATTTTGTTTTTACGCTTATAGAAGGAATTATTGTATTCATACTTTTGTTTAATGTTGGTTTTATGGTCAATTGCTGGGCAGATTGGAAGGTTGACGAACTTTACAAAACAAAGCTTTTCAAAGCTGTTAAAGGAATGGGGAGAAATAAACTTGGTATTTTAGTAATAGTTCACATAATTAGTGCTATCGTTTTAGCATTCCATATTTCATTGGTAATTAGTAGAATTGAAATAAGCATACTTGTTTGGATTGGGACTTTTTTAGGAGTTACTTACTCAGTAGAACCATTTAGATTTAAAAGACGAGGAATCTTACATTCTTTAATTGCTCTACCAATATTTTTCATACCAGGTGTTTACTCATATTTTCTTGTAAGTGACTTACCCTTATTCTCCTTATATACTTATTTATTTCTGATACTTGCATCTGGTGTTACAATTGGTCATTATGCTCTAATACTTATAAGTCAAGCAGAGGATTTACCGGCTGACAAAAAGATGGATCTTTATACACCTGCTGTGAAATGGGGTCTTAAAAAAACTTTATACATCTCATTCACAAGTAACCTTATTGGATCAATTATAATCACTATTGCGCTTATACTCATGTTTCTTATAATAAACATCTGGCTTTTGATATTAGTTCCATTAATAATTATTGGAAGATATCTATCTATGAAGGAAGTATATGCTCTTCACAAATTTTCTTTAACTACATCTGAAGATAGCGTATTGCTTAAAGAAATAAGAAAGAAAATGCCAAAATATCCAATGTGGCATGCATATGGGTTAACAGGTATTACAATAAGTGGACTTTTAATTCAAATATTTAAATCACTTGATTGGATTAATCCAATATTAATAAATTAATTCAAAGTTATTTTATTCAGACGTATTAAAATGATATCAATATATTTAAGGTTGCTTCGACCCAAAGCCTGGATAACATTCTTTTTTCCATTTACTGTAGGTCTTGGATTGGGAATAACTTCAGAGAGTAATTGGCTTCACATTATTTTTTCTTTTATTGTATTTAGCTGTTGGATGAGCTTTTCATTTATTGTAAATTCGATAGCAGATAAAGATGTTGATAGGTTACATGATGGAAGGTCAAAGGATATGAATCTTGCTTACCAACCAGTTGCTACAGGTGAAATTTCCGATAAAAAAGCGTTGTACCTAGGTACTTTATTTTTATTTCTTTCAATATTATTCGCTTGGTTGATAAATCCACTTTTTTTCATTCTTATTCTTATTGTTGATGGAGTAGGATATATTTACTCGATGCCACCATTTAGATTTAAGGCAAGACCTGTAGGGGATATCTTTTGCAATACAACGGCTGGAGGTGTAATATTTATCGCTGGACTGAGTATTGGTGGTGCAAATATGAATCCTCTACTGATGATAGGAGCATTTCTAATGGCTTCTATATTTTATATCCCTACAGTTGTTACTGATTATGAGTTTGACAGTGAAGCCGGACTGAAAACTTCTGCTGTTTATTTTAGCCCAAAGAAATTACTAATGGCAATGTATCCTCTAACTTTTATTCTCATCATAATCTGTTTAATTATCTTTATAATTAGTAATGTTGAGTTGAAAGTACTTGCTTTGATAGCAATTTTTTATAGTATTCCCTCTACTATAGTAGTAAATAAGAACCTGGTAGGAAAAAGATTATATATTCATGAAAACTGGATTCTTGTTCCATTTATGATATTGTCAATTGTTTTTGTTGGATATGGTGCTTTGAAACTCTTTAGTTTATTAAACTTCAGTTGAGTTTATTAAAAAAAAAATCCTTCTATCTTCCCTTTCGTATTTATTGAAAATTGAAATCAGTATAAGTTTTTTTATAATAAATATAATAAATAACTCTGTAGAAGAGAAGGTTTATATTTTCTTGATGTTTACCATGAATATTAATATTTTTAAATTTTAGATTGATGAGGGAGAATAATGAAATGTGGACCATTGAAAGACAAAAAACAAAAAATGATGAAAGATGTTCTTACGTCAACTGACAACAACATTAATGATAAACGTGAGTTTTATTTAGGTTTTAAAAAAGGCGTTAATGATTCTTTTAACGTTTTTGCCTCTTTTGTTGATTTATTTAAAAGATATAAAAATAATGTGAAATTACTAATGGATGAACAAAAAGACGTATGGTTAAAATTTGTACAATATTATGAATCTCAATCAGATACCAACACTTCAAATTACCTTAGCAGATACAACAACTGGCTTTTCGATTATATTTTTTATGATATTAACAACATGAACCCTATTGATTTTTTAAGTTTATAAAATAATTTCCTATGTGCTCCTTCATCAATTTTCCCCCTTAAAGCATGTAAGTTATGACATTGTTATATGACAGACCCAGATATTAAAATGTAATACCAATTTCAGTCTCTTATCATAATACATTGATAATTTTATCTGAAAAAAACTAATAATTTTTTTTATGGGATATTGTAACGTAAGTCTGAAAGAATTCCTGCATCCAAATCATTTTGGGCTTCCTCTCCAAAGATGTAGGTATAATACTCGTCAAGCTCTTTCAGATAATATTGAAACCAAGCTGTGAAGTACTTTCTAGAGATTCGGCGTTGCTCTGCAAATTCAATGCCTCGTGGGTTATCTAAGCCAAGCCATTCAGCTATCTTTGCGGCGAATTCATCAATAAAACCGATATGATTACCTCCAGTGATGGACAAGTACTCTTTGACTGATGTTTCTGGTATAAAATCTGTGTAAAATGGTATGACATGTTCAGGGGGGACCATGCCATCATTATTTCCTGCCTGCAGTTGTGTTGGCACTGTGATATTCCGTGCTGCATTCTTAGCAGCATTTGAACTTGCTGGTGCCAGGGGAACAGTGGCATCAATCTCTGAATTAGGAGTTCCCGTTGCCTCTATGCATCCTCCGCCACCATTAGAAAGACCGATTCCTCCGAATGTATCAACATCAACCATGTCAGATATTGGAGAAAACCACATACTATTCTGGGATTTCAACTTTTCAATACCTCCATGAAAACCATATGCCCATTGAGTTGTATCACCAGAAAACCTATGTGGTGGTGTAAAACATAATGTCACATAGCCATAAGACGTAAGATGCTTTGGAATCCATTTGATGTTCCACTCTGAGCCGGCAAAGCCATTTGCAACGATAATTCCTGGATAGGGAGCCTCCGAGGTATCTTTTGGGGCAAGCCATCCATCACGTGTCGCTGGATACCTAATCATTGCCCAATACCGCCCATATGGAGGGACAATGTAGCTTACTTTATAGTAACCAATATGATATGGTCCTGGTTCATCTGGTGATGACCCTGTATGAACATCCACCGCGTGAGCAGGAGAAAGTAGGAGCAAAATAATAGCAACAATTCCAAGTAGTATTAGTTTCCACTTCATTTTATTATTACTCTTCCAAATAGATAATATATATTTCATCTCATATTTAATATCATCTCGTTTTCTAGAAAACGTGTATTTATATATGAAATGCAATAGAGCACTAGCATCTAATAAATATTCAAATCTAAGGATAATAATTTCACAATAACTCAAAAAAGCATTGTGAAACAGCAGAACAAGTCGAGCCAAACTAATAAAACTAAAAAATCGATAAATGACTAAAAAGTGTAGTTGACGATCAGAGTATAAGGAGAAAAAATTATGCTCCCGTCGGGATTCGAACCCGAGTAGCTGGCTCGAAAGGCCAGAATGATTGGCCGGACTACACCACGGGAGCAGTTAATAACAATCTGATATAATGCAGTGCATAAGGATTTCCATATATAACTTTTAATGTCTTTTTATGTAAATCCTTTATATATCAATTCCTCATTTCTAAAAATTGCTTATGAGTTTGAATAATGCGGAAATTCTCGATAAAATTTCTATCATTCTAAAAGATAAATCTCTTATGATTGCAACTGCTGAATCCTGTACTGGTGGATTGATTTCACATACTTTTACAAATATTTCAGGCAGTTCAGAATTTTTTGATAGAGGAATAGTATCCTATAGTAACAAGGCAAAAATTGAGCTTTTAGATGTTTCTAAGGATATTATAAATAAATATGGTGCTGTTAGTGAGCAGGTTGCAAAAGCAATGGCAGAAGGTATTAGAAACAGATCAAATGTTGATATTGGAATTGCCACAACAGGAATTGCAGGTCCTACTGGTGGAACTAAAGAAAAACCAGTTGGTCTTGTTTATATTGCAATTTCTACATTTGATAATACATCAGTTAATAAATTTCAATTCTCAGGTAGTAGACTAGAAAATAAAGAAAGTACATTAAACGCGGCTCTTAAAATGCTAATAGAGTCTATAAATAGATAATACTGGTGATATATTTTGCTAGAAATCGATGGATCGTATGGTGAAGGTGGAGGACAAATCCTTCGAAATGCTATTGGACTTTCTACTATTATCAACAAACCTGTTAAAATCACAAATATTCGTGCTAATCGCCCGAATCCTGGTATAAAAGCACAGCATTACGTGGTTATAAAAAATATTAAAGAACTTAGCAATGCTGAAACAAAGAACTTAGAAATTGGCTCATCCAATCTTACATTTATTCCTGGTGTATTTAGAGGAGGAGATTACAAATTTGATATTGGTACGGCGGGAAGTATCACACTTGTTTTTCAAGCGCTTATTTTAGCATCCTTAAAAACTGATTATGAAATAAATATACGATTGACCGGTGGAACCGATGTTAAATGGTCTCCAGCTTGGGATTATTTTCAAAATGTTTTCATCCCCATTTTAAAACAATTTGGCGTTAAAGTCGATGTTCAGCTGATAAAACGTGGTTATTATCCTAAAGGTGGTGGTGAGGCAAAAATTACTATTCATCCAGGTTCAGAAATAAGACCATCGAAACTGGATAAAGAAACTGAATTTTCTAAAATAAAAGGTATTGTTAATATCGGTCAGCTTTCAAGCAATATTAGTAAAAGAATCAAACATACTGCAATAAGAGCATTACTCAAAAGAAATCTACAATCAGATATTAAGGTTGAAGAAAATTATACACTTTCGCCTGGCACTGGTATCACGATTTGGACTGATTCAAGTGATGTTATTTTAGGATCATCTGTATTAGGAGAAAAAGGTATAACTTCTGAAGAGATTGGAAAAAATGTTGTAAATAATCTTTTGAGTGAGATAAATTCAAATTCAACCTTAGATATATATGCTTTTGATCAAATACTTCCTTATATGGCAATTGCTAAAGGAGTTTCATCATGCATTGTTAAAAAAATAAGTAATCATGCACAAACAAATATGTGGTTGATTAAACAGTTCCTTGATACCCCTTTTGAAGCAAAACAAGAAGAAAACAAAATAAGAATTATTATTAACAAACCATAAAATTTGTAGATAAAACATTTAAAGAATATTTTTTTATCAAGTTCTATGAAAATTGCACATATATCTGATATTCATTGTAATTTTGGAACTGATTTTAATGAAAAACTTTTTGAAAAAGCAATTTCTATGGTAAACAAAGTCGATGCAGATCTAGTTTTTATCTCAGGTGATCTAACAACAGATGGACTTCTTCCTGAATATGAACTTGCTGAGGAAAAACTAAATAAGATTAAGGGAAAGTCAGTTATTGTTCCAGGTAATCATGATGAAAGAAATCTCGGGTGGAAATTGTTTCCTGAGTTTTTTAATGAAACAGATTTCATTCATAACTATGATGATATAACTCTTATTGGTCTTGCATCTAGTGAACCTGATAGAGATGATGGAAGACTTGGAAGAGGGAGACATAGATTAATTGAGGAAGGAATTAAAAAGAAAAAAACAACAATTCTTGGTTTTCATCATCATGTAATTCCAGTTCCACATTCCGGCAGAGAGACAAATATTATTGAAGATGCTGGTGAAACTCTTGATATTATTTTAAAAAATGAGGTCCCTCTTGTTCTTATGGGTCATAGACATGTTCCTTGGGCAGTTAAAATTCATAAAACATTGCTTGTTAATGCTGGAACATTTTCTTGTAATAGAACTAGAGCTCATTTCGGTAATACTTTCAATATTATTGATATTGAAGATGATGAAATTGAAGTAACTGTTGTAAATATCGGTAAGGAAAAAGAAAAGAAAATGATTGAGTTTAATCTATCTGATGGGTGCTGTTTAAACAAGTATTACGATTTATGATGAATTGGAATAGGTTATTTTTTTTCCTCCCAGACTAGATAATTTATTGCTGTTTCGGAAATATCTTCTGCATATTCTGCAATTCTTCTAATGCTTTCAACAATGTAACCTATTGATATTGCAATTGTTCCTTTTTGAATTAGTGCCAATTCATTAATTTCTTCACAAAAAATTACAAGTTTTTTAGTCGCATCAATATTCTTATTTGAAGCGTGTATATCTTTTCTAAAAAATGATCCAATGCTTTTATTGACTATGTTTATTGCTAGGTCACTTGCAGAATGGATTTTATTTACTAATTGTTTGTTTAAGTTTTTATCTGAAAGGTTTAGTATATTTTTTGCGATTCTAACTATATGATCACCTATTCTTTCAATAATCCTACTTATGTGGTAGTAGGTAGAAGTAATCTCAATTGTTATTTGCATTTTCTCGGTAAGGCTTACGTTTTGAAGTATAATGTTATATTGACGTGCCATTAGCCAATGTAATCTATCAACATCGTTGTCTCTTGAAATTATATCTTCTGCAATTTTTTTATCACCTGTCTCTAGAGCCTTCATCGCATCCTCATGCATACTCCTTACGACCAGATGCATTCTTTTGATGGTACTATTAAAAGGCATCTCTGCGGGTTTAAGCAAATCTTTTATCAATATTGAATTATCTGTTTCCTCAACAACTTCTTGTCCTATAGTTATTTGAGTGAAATTTCTAACACTTGATCTAACTGGAGAGGGCATTCTTTCTTTTGATATTATTTTAATTGAATTAAATCCTACAATATATGCTCCAATTAATTGTCTTAATAAATACTTTTGATCTGTATTATTGCCCACGACAAATTGTTTTTCGCTTTTAATTTGCTTTTCTATCATCTTAGGGGAAATTAGTAAAGTACCATCTGATTGTCTAATTAATCCTAATTGATCATTTTTCTTTATATTAACAGATTTTACCCAATCTTTGGGAAGAGTTATTACATACGAGGATCCTCCTGTGATTTGAACCCTTCTGATTTCCATATTTATTTCTCCCAAATATTGCTCTATATATAGAAATTTAGAATATATAGTTAACTATAGAATATGTAGAAAAACTATATATTTAAAGTTAAATTTGTACATTTTGTGATTTAGCTGCAAGAAAAACAAGGGCGTCTAAAGATGTCTTTATCTTATGGGGGTGGTTACTAATTGGATGTAACATTTTTATTGATAATTGGAGGCGTAAGTGCTATTGCTTTTTATATGGCGTGGAGCATTGGTGCTAATGATGTCGCCAATTCGATGGCCACAGCAGTTGGTGCAAAGGCAATTACATTTAAACAGGCAGTAATTATTGCAGGTCTCCTGAGTTTTGTAGGAGCTGTTTTTGTTGGTCCTCATGTTGCTGAAACCATTAAAGGTAAAATTGTAAACGTAGATATAATCTCTCCAGATATATTACTACTTGGTTTTGTAGCATCTCTTCTAGCTGCTGCAATCTGGGTGACAGTCTCAACTTGGAAAGAAATGCCAATCTCAACAACTCACTCAATAATTGGAGCGTTGATGGGTTTTGGAATTATTGCGGGTGGTATGTCATCTGTTAATTGGGGAAAAGTTGGATCTGTTGCAGCAAGTTGGGTTTTATCTCCTGTTGCAGGTTGCATACTTGCATTTTTGATTTTTAAAATAATTGTAAAACTTATTTTTTCGAAAGATGACCCCGTTAAATCTGCAAAAATTGTTGGTCCTGTTATAATTGGATTTACAGCTTTTTTAATTACCGCATCTTTATTGCTTAAAACATCATTAAGTAAAAGATTTGATATTTCAGATTTTGAGGGAATTATAATTGCAGCTATTGTATCTATTATTGTAGGAGCTTTAGGAATAATTCTACTTAGAAAAATTAAAGCTAGAAAAGCCGAAGATTACTTTACTGTTGAAGGGATTTTCAGAAAACTCCAGATTATTACTTCTTGTTATGTTGCTTTCGCCCACGGTGCTAATGATGTTGCAAATGCAATTGGCCCTATTGCAGGAATTATCCCTCTTGCCAGTACCGGTGAGATGAGTGCTACAGCTGATATCCCAACAGCTCTTTTAGCTCTTGGTGGAATTGGAATAGCTATCGGATGTATGACATGGGGTCGTAAAGTTATGAGAACAGTTGGAGGGAGAATTACAAGTCTTACAAATACAAGAGGTTTTTCTGTTGATTTTGGGGCTGCAACAACAGTTCTTATCGCCTCAAAACTTGGCTTACCGATTTCAACATCACATACTGTTGTTGGTGCTGTAATCGGTGTTGGGCTTGCAAGGGGTTTGGAAGCAATTGATTTAAGAATTATTAGAAAAATTATAGTATCATGGTTATTGACGTTGCCAATAGCTGCTGGTACCTCTATAACAATTTTTTTATGTTTGAGAGCAATTGTGGGATAGAAATTGGGTGAAAAAAATGGAAAAGAAAAAGGATCATTTCAGAGCACCGGTTCAAGACACATTTAGAAGAAAATCACCATTTGGTCAATTGTTAGATCATATGGGAAAAGTTAATGAATGTACCCTTCTCCTTGGAGATGGTTTGGTCAATTATTATAAAGGAGATTATAAAAATTTTTCTGAATTAACAAAGAATGTTTCAAAATTAGAACATGAAGCAGATATTATAAAAAGGAATTTACGGAATCATCTTCCCAACTCGTTGTTTATGCCAGTTGATAAAGGTAAGTTTTTGTGGGCTCTAAGAGAACAAGACAAAATTTTAGATCATGCAGAAAACCTTGTCCGCATGCTAGATATGCGCCATACTAAAGTTCCAAAAGAAGTGCAGAGTATATTTATAGATCATGTTAAGTTGGTAGTGAAAACTGTGGATGCTATGAAAAATGCTGTTGAAAATATAAAAGATTTAGTTGAGACAAGTTTTATAAAACGGGAGCGAGAACAAACGAAAGAGCTAGTTCGTAAAGTCCATAAATATGAGTGGGAAGCCGATCAAAAGAAGTATGAGATGACCCTAGGGATTTATAAACTTGAGAAGAAACTTGATCCCATGGATGTTTATCACTTATTAAAAATATCTGATTGGGTTGATGATATCGCAGATCATGCTGAGAATGTTGCTGATTGGTTAAGATCAATGATAGCAAAATAAATCGAAATCAGGGTTAACTTACAGCAATATTTAAGAATGAGTTTTTCAAATCTATCCTTTTTCTTTGTATAATTTTTTACCCCTTATTAATAGCTCTTCAACTTGTTTAATACGTGAATTGTCTTTTATATAAAAGCATGTTTTACCATTAAGAGCACGCTTCATATCATCACTTAACTTGAATTTTTAGGAGCAGAGTAAATTGGTGAGAAATAAAAACCCACGTAATTTTTTTGCTTGATAATTCCAGCTAAAAACACCTTATGTTTCGTTCCATAAATCTCAACATAATTTTTTCCATAAAGATGAAAAGAATCCTTCTTAACCTTGGCCTTACTATTGATAAATTCATCAAAAGCATCAAGGCTCTTGAATTAAAAATGATTTTTTACTTTAAAAATTTTCATTTATTCTTATTTAGATCATCGCATGAATAACATATACCATTATGAACACATATTATTGCTTGACATTTCAGACATTTGTATTTTTCTTCTTGTGCTTGAAGAAATTTTTTCATTCCATTTTTTTTGATATACTCAAGATTTTCTATCATGCTCATATTATATTTTTCACGATACCTTTTATCAAGTTTTTGTAATTGTTTGCATGGAAAATCTGTACATTTATGACAATAATCAATTTCTTTATTAGTAAGTTTTTTACAGAATTTTTTTATAAATGCGCAACTCTTATCACTTGGTTTGCATCCAACACATTTCATTTTCCTTTTTTTTCCACTCATTGTATATCCAAAAAAACCAATGCAGATTCTACAATTCATTCCACAAGGTGTTATTAAAGTTTCATGCATATCTTTCATTGTTAATTCAACCATTTTTTATGTTGTAATATGTTTTGTATTTGATAGTATTTTTTAAAAAATAGTAATTTTAACTATTTTTATATAATTGCAAACATTTAAAAATGAAATAATTATTATTAATTTTATTGGGGGAGTAAACGTTGAAAATAAAAAGAAAAGAAGTATTGTCAATAATGGTATGTTTAATATTTTTTATAGGCAGTTTTTCTACATCAGCATCGGTTACATTAAATTCTGGAAGCACAAATACACATGTTTTTATAAACGTCTTTGGACACTGTGATGATTTACATATAAAATATAATAAAGTGATTTCAAGTGGATCGGTTGATATTGATGAATACGGTGGAGCAATTGTATTTGAATATGAAGTTATTGAAGAAGGCTATCTACTTTTAATCATTGGATTTTTTCCTCAAGGGTCATCACTTGAAATAACCGTGCAATCAGACGAGCCAGGAGTTCTTTTCCCAGTAACCTATGTTTGGACAATTGGTGGAGTACCAGCATCTCCAGATATTCCAGTAATGTTTTTACAAAAACCATTTTATGGTAAAGATGGCTATTTTAGAAATGACAAATGGGTGGATAAACCAATAGATTTAGTTGAGGTATGGGTTACAAGAGCTCAAAATATAATTGGAGGTAAAGATGGGGTAGGTGTAGTTTTAACTGAGTTTGAGGGAGGGACAATTGTTACTTTTTATGGAAAGGTTGAGGATATCTATGAAAAAGCATATTTTGGGTATTTTATTGACCCTCCAGGGCTAGTCTTCGATGAAATAATTGAGCTTAATTATAATGTTGAATTCAAAGGACTTATTGGTGTATCATTATCTGTTTTAAATGTTGGTGAAACTGTTGAAAATCTTGATTGGAGTATTGATTTGAGTGGTTTGGTATTAATTGGAAAGCATAAAGAAGGAGTGATAAGTTCATTTCCTGCAGATACTACTGAAGTTTTACGAACCGGTTTAGTCTTTGGTTTTGGACAATCGATAATTACTGCTCATATTGGTGATTCATCAATTAACGCATCATGCTTTATTCTTGGTCCATTGATTCTTAGTATCAATCAACCACCTGTGTAATTCAAACACTTATAATACTTCAACTGTTAATTCAGAAAAATATATTATCATTGATTCAAATTTAAACTCAAATTTTCTAATATAATTTTATACATCTTTTTATAGAACAAATTTATTCAAAGAAGTAAAACAGGAGAGAAGAAGTATATGGTTTATTGCTCCAAATGTGGTAAAAAAAATGATGATGATGCGGAGTTTTGTTGTAAATGTGGTTTTATATTAGACAATGAAAACATAGAAAAAACATTTGAAAAAAAAATGAAAATAACAGCAAGCAGAATGGAGGAAAAAGCAGAAAAATTTGGAGAATCAATGGAAAAAGCTGGAAAAAGATTAGAAAGAAGAATTGAAATGACATTTAAAGAATATCAAAATTGGTATGATAATAAATTCAAATTCTTTGGCCCTTTGATTTGGAGTTTTTTAGGTTTAATAATTCTTAGATTTATTATCTGGCTATTTGAGATATCAAGAGATGAAATTAGAATTTTAGGAGAACTAAGTGATTTTCTATTTTTTTATATATTGTTATTTTTTGGTTTAATGTTATTAAATACTTATAACTCTTATTTAAATAGAAAATACAAGAAAAAGTATAGCTGGATTTCACCTACAATATCTACAATCAGTTTTACTGTTACTATCTGGATTATCTCACAGATTTTTATAATACTTGATACAAATTTTAATATCCCAGTTCTCACAACAATTGCTAACTTTATTAATACCTATATTATCGTGATATTTGTTATTGCTTTCCTGATAAGTTATTGTTTTGTAATGCTAATAATCCCCTATGTAAAAGATATTAATCATAAACAAAAATCTAATTAACTAGGTATATCTGATGGATAAAATTGACGATATTACAATATCTACAGTAATTTCTAATAAAGATTTAAAGGATTTCTTTAAATTGCCAGGGTATATTTATAAAAACGATAACAATTGGGTTCCTCCCTTTTGGAGTGAATATAAAGCCTTTTTTAAAAAAAACAATCCTTTTTGGTCACATGCAGAAAGTAAATTATTTATCCTTAGGAAAAATAAAAGGATTGTTGGACGAATTGCTGCAATAATTGACTATAAATATTGTGAAACAATTGGTAAAAAGATAGGATTTTTTGGTTTTTTTGAATGTATTAATGATTTCAAATGCGCTGAAGCATTATTTAAGAGTGCTCAAGAATGGCTTACATCAAAAGGTATGACAGTAATGCGTGGACCAATTAATGGTAGAGTTGATGTTGGTTGTGGTTTCTTACAAACTGGATTTGGATCACGACCAAGTTTACTATCGTCATATTCCCCTCAATATTATATTTCATTTGCTGAAAAATTTAATATGACAAAAGCTCGAGATCAGTTGTTATATTATATTGATTTAACAAAACCTATTCCAAAAAAGCTAAAAGAAAAAGCAAAACAATGTGCTGAAACAGGAATTAAGATACGAAAGTTCAAACGCCTTCGAACACATAAAGAACTGAAATGGTGGATTGATTTGTTTTTACAAACCTTTTCAGAACATTGGGGATATATACCTGCTCCTCCAGAGGAAGTAAGAATGCGTTTTGGAATTAAGCATTTAAGATGGTTTATAGACTCAAATTTATTTTTAATTGCTGAGTATAATGGTTCACCAATTGCTTATATTTGGTCAACGCCGGATTATAATCAAGTATTTCAGAAGATGAATGGGCGATTGGGTCCTTATCAAATATTGAAATTTCTTATGATGAAACGATATATAAATATTGGAAAATTACCACTAATTGGTATTAAAAAAGAGTTCCGTAACAAAAATATTGGATCGTATTTGAATTATCTAACCTTACTTGAAATGAAAAAACGAGGATATATTGGTGCAGAGGTAGGCTGGATAGATGAAGGAAATTCTAGCGCTAATGCAACAATCTTGATAACTGGTGCTAAACTTTATAAAAAATTCCGTGTATTTGATAAAATGATTAATAATACCAAATGAAAAGATGGTAATAGGAATTAATAATGAAAAATACTGATAATATCCAGCATCCCCTTTTTGGAATATCAACAAAAAAATGGTTACAACTTTTAAACAAAAATGGAGGTATAGATAAGAAATACCTAAAAAGAGGAGTGTTTATCACATTTTCATCAATTTTTACCTCACCAGCAAGAACACTTTTTAAGTTAAAATATGACTCTAAAATCAATAAAACAAATATAAAATACCCACCAGTAATACTTGTTGGTCATTGGAGAACTGGCACAACCTATCTTCATGAACTTTTAAGTCAAGATCCACAATTCTGCTCTGTAACATTATGGAACACGCTTCTACCTGATAGTTTTTTAATACTCGAGCCGATAAAAAATTTCCTTTCAAATTTCCTTCCAAAAAAAAGGCCAATGGATGAAATTAAAGTGGAGATTGATGGTCCATATGAAGAAGAAGCAGCAATTGCAGTTTTATCTCCATGGTCATTTTTTCATTGCTTGCATTTTGCAAGAAATGCTGAAGAACAATACCTAAAATCAATTCATTTTGATGGTTTAACAGATGAAGAAAAAGACCTATGGAAAAATAATTATCTAAAATTTATGAAAACAATAACATTTGCAAATAATGGAAAAAGACTTCTTCTTAAAAACCCTGCAAATACATCTAGAATCACACTACTATTAAAACTATTTCCAGAGGCAAATTTCGTTCATATTTATAGAAATCCATACAAAGTATATCTTTCAACAATAAAAATGAGAAATAGGGTACTTGATAAACTTGCTTTACAAAATGCATCAAAAGAAGAAATCGAAAAACAAGTAGTAGAAAATTACAAAAGACTTATGAAAAGTTATTTTGAACAAGAAAAACAAATTCCAAAAAACAAACTTGTTGACATTCGATATGAAGATCTAGTTTCTGATCCAATAAAACAAGTTAATAAGATATATTCAAAATTAAAACTACCTGGATTAAATGATGCATTACCTGAAATGCAGAAGTACCTTGAAAGACAAAAAGATTACAAAACAAATGTTTACACTATTGATAAAAAAATAGTTCAGCGTGTTAAAAACAATTGGAATTTTACTATAGAACGCTGGGATTATAAACCACCTAAGTGAAAATTAAATTACATGTAAAAGTTGGTTTGGTAAAATAAAAATATGAAAAATAATAATCAAATTCATAAAATCCGAGTTGCAATACTTGCAGAAGAGCCAATGGGATGGGGTTCAAGAAAACATTATTTCCCAATAATTTTAGACGGTTATTCTTGGACCAAAGAAGGCAAAACCTATACTTTTTCAACAAAATATCTATCTGATATTGATATCTTGAAATGTAAACTAAATACATCGGATTTTGACGTTTTACTTGTTCCAGGTGGAGGAGTTGGAGATGGACAATCAATAATGAAAGGATTTACATTTTTACCAAAGGTTAGAAAATGGAAGAAAAATATATCAAAATTCATCAAAGATGGTGGTGGATATGTTGGAATCTGTGGTGGTACAGCTTTGATTACGGGACTTAAACTAGGTCAAAATAAAAAACCACACACATTTTTAGAAAAACAATATGACAAAAGCTCACTTAATGTTTCATGTGTTTTTTCTTATTACAAAACATTTGCATTTCCTCTTTTTTATCCATTTCAAAGAAATCACCCAGAAAAAATAGGTGCAACTGCATATGTTTTTTCTTTTGCCCCAGGGGAAACAGTTGATGGATCTCGTATTTATACAGGGGGTGCTCCATTAGATTTTCAATTATGCAAGGATAATCCAATTTTTTCAGATTTTCCAAATGAGACAGATAAAATTCGATGGTGGGGTGGTCCTGCATTAATATTACCTAAAAATCCAGATCGAGATATAAAGATTTTAGCAAAATATCCTGCTCAGGATTTATCAGAAAAAAAACAAACAAAAATCTACGCTTGGAAATATACGGGAGGTCTTCATGGATTATTTTTAGCATTTCTTAAATCATTGAGATTTATAAAAAAAGAAAAAGATAGTATGAAAAATGTTTTTTTATACACTTATTATTTTGCTGGTAATTGGGAATTAACCAATAAAATAATAGATCTTGATTATTCCAATAAACCTAGTATTACTGCAGAAATTTTTCCAAATGAAAATTCAGGAAGAATACTTCTTTGTACTTCCCATCCAGAATATATGATTTGGTGGGGTGGTCATATAGTAGAAAACAATGATAATAATTTCAACTGTTTAGGTAATGGTCTTCATAAGTGGAAGGATATTAATCCATTGAGTAAGAATGTTAAGGATGAATTGACTCATACCTGGTGGATGGTAAGAAGGTTTACTGCATGGGCCGCAAAAGTACCAGACAATCATCTTCCCCCAATTGAAGGAAATGATATCACTGATAAGGAAAAAACAATTATATCAAATAATATAATTTGGGATGGTAGTTTTATAAACAAAATAAAAAATATTTAAGAATTAAACAAATTTTTCAATAATTAGGGATTAATTTGGGAATAACTTTATTATATTAATATAAATTTACTATAGTATAATAAAATAATGAGGGATTAAATTAATATGAAAATAGTATTTAACAATAGAACCATTGTTTTTTCCATTGTTATCTTATTAGTTGCATCTTGTTTTATACCTTTAATTGTGACTCAGAAAGTAAATGAAAACTATGATTATTTCTTGAAAATAAATGAAGGTCAAATCTTTTTTGCTCCGATGCAATCAAAAACTGCATATCTTATAAATTATGATGGGAGTGTAAATCATACTTGGACTAGTGATTATCGTCCTGGAGAAGCTGTTTACTTGTTAGAAGATGGTTCCATTCTATATACAATAAAATTGACATATTCTTTTGGAGGTGCTGGAGGAGGTATTCAAAGAATATCATGGGATGGATCTCTTATGTGGGATTTTAGATATTATACAAATGATTATCTAAGCCATCATGACTTTGAAATATTACCAAACGGTAATATCCTTATGATTGCATGGGAATTTAAAACTCGTGAAGAAGCAATTGATTCAGGAAAGGATCCAAATAAACTTAATGGTAATACATTTATGCCTGATCATGTAATAGAAGTTGAACCAACGGATCCGTCAAGTGGAAATATTGTATGGGAATGGCATGCATGGGATCATCTTATTCAAGACTATGACTCCCATAAAAAAAATTATGGAGTAGTAGAGGATCACCCTGAGCTGATTGATATTAATTTTGGAAGTTATCAGGCAGATTGGCTTCATTGTAACTCAATTGATTACAATGAAGAATTTGATCAAATACTTTTGAGTTCTCGAACTTTTAGTGAAATATGGGTTATTGACCATAGTACAACAACAGAAGAAGCAGCAGGTCATACAGGTGGAAATAGTGGAAAAGGCGGAGACATCTTATACCGCTGGGGAAATCCTCTTGCATATGGTGCAGGAGGACCGGAAGATCAAATGTTATTTCAACAGCATGATGCACAGTGGGCAGAACCAGGTTGTCCTGGAGAAGGCAACATACTAATATTTAACAATGGAGCAGGACGTCCTGGAACTGATTATACGTCTGTTGATGAAATTGTACCACCAGTTGATGAAGAAGGAAATTATTATCTTGAAACTGGATATCCATATGAACCTGAGGAGCAGACATGGATTTATGATTCTGATTTCTTTGCATGGTATATAGGTGGTGCTCAACGACTTCCAGATGGAAACACTCTTGTATGCAATGGTCCTGGAGGAGATTTTATTGAAGTTACTCCTGAAAAGGTTATTGTTTGGGAGTATGAAAATCCATACCCAAATCCTGCACAAAATAATGTGTTTAAGTTTAAGTATTATCCACCTGAAGAACCACCACCTGAAGAACCTAATCTTGATTGTGAAGGTAACATTCTGTGGAATAATGTAAAAGTCGGTGAAACTGTCAATGGGAGTTTCATTGTAAAAAACATTGGAGGCCCAGGCTCCCTATTAAACTGGGAAATCAACACCTCTTTAGTTGATTGGGGTAATTGGACATTTATTCCTGAATCCGGTGTAGATCTAACACCTGAGGATGGCCCACTTATGGTAGAAGTATCAGTTGTTGCACCAGATGAAAAAAACTCTGAATTTGAAGGCTATATCAAGATAGAGAATAATGATGATCCTGAAGACTTTGATATTATTCCAGTCTATCTTAAAACTCCAAGAAAAAGGACAATTTATACACCATTCTTAGATTTTCTTAGAAATCACCCATGTATTTTTCTTATAACAAAACTCCTAACTCAGAGATTAGTAACATAAAATATGATAAGAAATCATATGAAAAATATTTTAAAAAATTAGATTATCCATTAATAAAATAAATAAAAATGTGGTAAAAGAATTGCTCTTAAAAAAAGAAAAATCAAAATTTCATCTGACATCTAAATCTATAATTAAATGGCGTGATTTTCCAGTTTATGAACTAGTCAGCTATATTCTAATGTTTGCAAGTGTACCCATGCTTGCTTACGGAATTCAATCATATAATTCTGAAATAATAAGAATAATTGTTCTTACAATTCTTGCTATGTATTCAGGTTTTTTTGCAGCTCTTTTTTGGAATGATATTACTGATTTTGATATAGATACAATAGCCCATCCAAATCGCTTGCTTCCTTCAAAGAAAATAAAGGCTAAGAAGTTATTTAGTATAGCACTTGTTTTTTCTGTTTTTACTTTTATTTTTACATTACTAATCAGTATTTGGTGTCTAATTCTTGTAGGATTAGCAGCTTTATTTGTAGCATTTCATAATAAATATCTAAAAAGAAGGGTAAAATTTCCTGCATATTCTGAAATTTTTAGCCCTATTCAATGGACTGTGGTTGCTATTTTTGGTTTTCTTGCAATATGGACTGCTCTACCTCAAAGTTCAGAAATTTCACTTGATATACAATTATTTGGGGATATTTCTACAAGCGGTAAGGCAATTATTACTATGATTCTTCTATTAATTTTCACATATTTTGCAGACAATTCTCATGATATAGTAGAAGGGATTCATGATGCAGATGCAGATAAAAAACATGGAGTTAAAACATATGCTACATCATTTGGTGTTGTAAAAGCAGTAAAAATTTCTTTTTTTATGTTTGTTATGTCAGGAGTCTTTGGAATATTTTTGTTTCTTCAATCTATACTCTCACTAATTTTTTTAATTCTTTTCATATTGTTATTTGCTTATACTCTATTCTATCCTCTAAAACTCTTAAAATGTAATAAAGGAGAATTAAAAGAACAAGGGATTGTTGTTGGTCGTAAATTATATGATTATTTTTTATTTTCATATAATTTAATTTTTATTGATTTGATTATTCAAATTTTCTTAAATTCCTAAATTTTAATTATTTTATAATAGGATTCCTAATCAACGTGTAAAAATTTAAATAAGACATATATCTATTTTATTATAAAAATATATAAAAAAATGGAGAAATATGCTTAGAAATCAAAATAAAATAATTGCAATCCTGATTTTTACAATCTTTTTAACAACCTCTGTTTTTTCTGCAAAATCAATGAATTTATACTCATATTGTACTAATGATTATGAAATTCAGGAAAAGAATCATTTGAGTTTTGCAGCCTTTTCAGACACACACATTGGTGCAAAATATGAGTATCCTAAATTCAAAATGGCTAATCATTTAGATAAAATAGGAGATGATATGATTGAAAATACAAATCTTTTAGATTTCTCTATTCATCTTGGTGATATTATTAATCATAATACAGCACAAATAAATGGAATAGACCTTCCTTTTTATGTCAATCAATATAAGAACAATTTGAAGGCGTATCTTATATCTCATATAAATCTACCATTCCATTGCATTTTAGGAAACCATGATCTAATTGATTACCAAAGAAATTCTGATGATCCATATAATCTTACTAAATCCATAATTGATGAACTCAGTTTGAACAACCCAGTATATGCCATGATGCGAGATGGCATTCTCTTTCTTATTGTTCCAGAATTAGGATATGTCCAATGGACTCATCCAGTTATATACGAATGGATTGAATTTATGACAGGTTTATACAAAGATACAACTACAATTATTCTTTGTCATCAGGCAATTGAAGATACAACAGAGGAGGATTCAAGTGAGCCATATCGGGGAAAGCAGGATATGGATTGGTGGGCAGATCTTTTTCAAAAAAATCCACAGATTAAAATGTGGATTCATGGCCATAACCATATACTTGGTTGGTATGTTAGTAACCAAAGCACTGGAAATACTTTTCCAGTTCGTCAATTTGGACATGAAATGGCATTTTCTGCGCCCTATTCACAATTAGATTGGGGATTTTACCATGAGGAAGACAGAATTGTTATCTATAATATTTCTTCATCAAAAATCACTACTGCTACTTGGGAGAACAATGGATTTGGTGGTTGTTTTGTTTCAGATTATATGCATTCCTGGGATATTTCCACAACCTTTGATTCAAAAGCAGAAGATTGGTATTCATTTCCAATGTTCCTACAAGACAACGAAACGCAGTTAACAGATATGAAACTGTTATCGCCAAATATCACTCTCCAGCTTATAGGAACAAGACCAATGGAACTTTTTTATGATTCAAAAATGGAATCACCGTCTAGTAAACCAAAAATCCAAGAAATAATACTTGGATTTGGAAATGACAAATCTGGTAATGTAGAATGGAACGATCCAGGGATGAAAGTCTTCGGTCCAACGTATATTACCTTTCCTGAAAAAAATCCATATTCTGCTAGAAATTCTCAAGAAGATGGGCGAAGTGGACAGCCCTTCCATAGTTTTCCAATGGGAACAATATGTGCTGCTGTTCTAGGGCAGACATATAATTTTTCAATTACTGCTCGATGCTTGTCAGGTAATGGCAGAATTAATCTAGGTGTTAATTGCACAGATTGGGGTACAAAATCACAATATAGTGTACTATCAGATAGTGAAAGTCAAGTTTTTTCCCATACATTTGGACAGGATTTTGTAACAATTTATGGGAGTTACACTGTTCCTGATGATAAGAACGCATGGTTTTTACAAGGTAAATTAGATTTTATAGATCCTAATGATTATGATGTTTCACTGTTTAGCGTTAAACGAGAGCGTAAAATCGATTCAACTGATAACTTTCATTTGTGTTTGAGTGGGAAGTGGTATAATTTTTCAGGAACTCTTGCTGAAAATGAAATGGTAAACTTTTCAGTTGATCCACAGTTTCTTTGCGATTATGATGGTGTAATAAATTTCACTGCTTTTATTGATGGAAATCATTATGGTATTGTAAATCTGATATATCATGAACCTTTGCTTCTGAGCAGGAATGCCAGATTTCGAGTAAATAGCTTTAATGATGGAATTTTTAATTTAAGTCTAACAAAAACGATTTCAAGAAATTCCCCAGTTAATATGATCTTTTGGAACTCAAAAGTTTTTAATATGTTCCCACATGTAACTGAATTAATTTCACGATTTCTGATAAGCGGATTTACTGGCCGTATTTTTAATATGATATTTAAAGATGCAACTACAGTTTTTAAGATGTTTCCGTTCAGTACAGATAGCTCGTATAATATCGTAAATATTATAGCAGATGATGGCTCAGGTGTAAAGCATATCGGAGATAATGGAAATATATGGCTTACTTGTAATTGTCCAAATAGAAAAGAGCTTTATGTTGAGGTTACACTGCCAAGTAACAGTAGTTCGGCAAGTGAGTAATACAAATTGATAATTGAATAACCTGTCGAACTCTTATTTTAAGCTCAACTTAAAATAAGTACAGAAATTACAGAAATCTATCATTTCAAGGTTGAAAAACCTATTTTTTCAACCTAGCTTACGCTCACTAGATTGTCTGTTATGGCCCAATAATTGAGTCAGAAATAATATCTTTAAACTCTTCAAGTATGATCATATATCCTTTTTTACACCAGCAGGTTGTAATAAATAGTATGATATTGCAGAGCTGCCAGAGGTTATAGAGAAGAATGGAAAGCAATTGCAGAAACAATCGTATTGCATAATCTGGTGAACATGTTTTTCCTCTAACATTTTCTTTAACACGATATCCTGTTTCTATACCCCAACGTTTTCGGTAACTATCAGCAATTTCAACAGCATTAACCTGTGTTACAGGTATGTTTGTCGCATAAGCAAACACATCCCATTCATCACCAGGTAATCCTGGTGATTCGGCAACTATTACCATGGTAAATGTTGCAGAATCCTTACCTCTTTTAAGCATATAATTTGTAATCAACGTATAATATGTTTCATATGGAGGAAAACTTTTTTGACAATTCTGTTTGAATTCTTTAATCATACCACTTATTTTCTTGTTCTCTTTCACAGGGATTACAAACAGGGTTGAGAGTTCTTCCAACATGTTTATTGATTCAACGTTGAAGAACTCGCGGTCTAAAAACAACCTACTGATATCAACATGTTTTCTTGTCTCGTTTACAAGAAAACTTATAATTCTTTTCTTAGTGGTAAACTGACTCAATGGTAATGCAGATAATGTAAATCGTCCACCTGGGTTCACACATTCCAAGCTTGCGTATCCATGACCAAAACTTGTACCACGTGCTCGTTCCATCCCAAGGACAAATATGCCTTTCTTTTTACCATACCATGGTATCTTATGAATATCAAGTCCACACCACACATGTTTATCAAAAACACCTTGACGTTTTGCTTGTTTCAACAGTGTTTGATTGGTCTGTTGAAACATTGAGAACACTGTGTTTTCATTTAGCTTGTTAAGATGATAAAACACAGTATCACCAGATGGACAGAATCCTTTTTTATCCTGTAATCTTTTGGTGCTGTATTCTATAAAATTGTTGTTTGAAATAGAGAAAACAACAGTGTTAGTAATGTTTCTTTTTGTATAGGTGCAGTTTTCAGCCATGGGTATTGGCAGATTATTAGTGAATTCTTTTTTGATAGATTTTTTAAGAAACTTGCCTATATCCTTCTTTTGTGTATGAGATGAGTGCATCCTTTCATCCAAAATGTGCTCATATCATACACATTCAAAATAGTTTTTATCATATAAAATGGATTTGAGTTAGTTGGATTCTAGCTTGCCGAACTACTGAAGTAAATAAAAAAATTGAAATAACAATTGAAGATAAACAATTTTTATGATTGAATACTTTCTTGCAATATTTATTCCTTTATTTATTATTGTCAATCCTTCATCAACTTTAGCTCTTTTTTCAGCAGTAACAAGCAGCCATACAAAAAAAGATAGGAAAAGAACTGCAAAAAGCGCTGCATTATATGCAGCTATCTTATTGATCATTTTTGCATTTGCAGGATCAGGAATTCTTTCATATCTTCAAATACAGATCTATTCATTAAGAATCGCAGGAGGAATTCTTCTTGCTTTTGTCGGTCTAGATATGACGAGAAGAGGCCAACAATTCGGCGAAAGCCCACCCGGTAAAGAGCACAAAGCAGATTTTGCTTTAGTTCCTTTAGCAATGCCTTCTCTTGCAGGTCCTGGTGCAATTACTGTTACAATTGTAAAATTAGATACATTCGTATAATTAAAATAAGTGGTTTTTTAAGGATTTAATCCAGATTTTTGTTATAAGGAGAACCATACATTTATTCAAATATTAATATATTTATAATAATCCTGATTTTTAACTTTTTTTTAATCTGTAAATTCTTTTCTCCATTAATTGAATTATATTAACACCAATTTTTATTATTGCATCTGCATCATCTTTTGCTTCTATTAAATCTGCTTTTTTAGATGGATGGCCAAAAATATTCCTATCCCATTTAACAGACATCATTTTTGAGTATTGGTTTGGAGTCAATAATTTTTCGTATTTAAATTGCCTTACCTATAAGCCTCCGGTTGTCTATCTTTCAAAAAATTAACGATTTCCTTAAACTCTTCGGTCACCTTCCCATCAACTGTCGCAACCAAAACTTCTTCCATTTCACCACATTCAACAACAGAATCTCCGTAGGGATTTACCGTACGGCTTCTTCCAAAATAAGTAAATTTGTTGTCCGCACCAATACGATTTGCGGCAACAAGCCAAATTTGATTGTCTAAAGCACGAGCACTAGTTGCCAGCTTCCACTGCGGCAAAAAAGGATCTGGCCAATTTGCAGGCATAAAAATAATGCCAACACCTTGCAGTGCCAACCTTCGGGCAATCTCTGGAAAAACAGCATCATAACATATCATCAGCCCAACTTTTCCAAACTTGGTATCTACAACAGCATACTCACTGCCATGAGCAATGTAATCTTGTTCCTCCATGAATAAGTGTATTTTCCTGTATTTTGTTAGTAATTCTCCACTAGGGTCTATTAGAACTGCTGTGTTGTAAATCTTATCATTAGCCCTCTCAAGAATGGAAGCAACTATGTGTATCCCATTCTCTTTGGCAATTGCCCCAAGTTTATCAACCACATATCCCGGAATAGGCTCTGCTAACTTACTGCATTGTTCAGGGATACT
>DAOVGR010000060.1 GCA_030672305.1 Thermoplasmatales archaeon
GAGTGATATGTTTATCCAACGTTTTTACAATATCCTCTTTTAATCTATCCTCAAGAGTACTTCCCATCTAACATCCCAAATAACTAATGGGACTGAAGATTAAAAATGCTATTGATGTGTACATTCCGAAGTACTGATATACACAATTGCATTTATAAACTCTTAAATTATTATAATTATTATTTCGGGAGGTATATTAATATGAATACATTCAATAAAAAGGGATTTCTAATGTTAGTAATCTCAATTATTATTACAGGATTAATAATCTTACCTGTTTGTAATAGTGCTTCAATAAATATCGATAAAATTCAGGTTTTTAAAGAAAATGAAACGACTGATTATCAAGGTGCTGGTAAAAGTACAGAATATTGGGCTTTACTTGTTGCCGTTGGCGTATATTATAATAATCCTGATCAAGATCGCCCATCAATGCTTGAAGCAGTAGATAAGCTGTATAGCACTCTTCTTGCATCACCGAATTGGCAAGCTGATCATATACATGTATTAAAGGCTAGTCAGGCCACTACTTTTAATCTAATTAGAGAGTTAATCTGGTTAATTCGAAATGAAGGTAAAGGTGATATGACACTTTTGTACATAACTACACATGGTGCGCCATTAAGAAATAGTGGTGGATTACCAATGGATTTGCCACCTAAGGATGAAAGCGATGGCGATGACGAAGTCTTAGTTATGTACTATGGTTTTGATAGATGGTATGATCATTTCACAGATGATATGTTGAAATTTTTCCTTAGATTTCTACAATCAGAAGGACTTTGTATGATAATTGATAGTTGTTTTAGTGGAGGATTTAATGATCCAGTAGCTCCAGGCAAGTCTTCAGAAATAGAACGCTCAAAAGCTGAAGAATTCACCCAAGGTTTTCTTGATGATATATCTGCTAATGGTAGAATTGTCATGATGTCTTGTCAGGAAGAAGAGTATTCTTACGGTTCACTTTTTTCAGATTTAATAATTGAGGGATTTAATGGTTGGGGTGATTTGTTTGGAAACAATGACGGTATTAATTCTGCAGAAGAATCTTTTGATTTTGCTTACCCATGGGTAGTACTTTTTTCAGAAGGAAAACAGCATCCAACAGTAGTTGATTCTTATCCAGGTGATTTTCCTGTAACTTATACTTAGTATTTGTATAAATAAAACTAGAAAATACAGAATTTCTTAAATATATTTTACCAAAGGTTGATTTCCCAGAATCTCAAAGCCATAATAATTCCAATAACAATTATAATAATACCAAAAACTCTCTGCATCCATTTGCCTGCTGTCACATATTTATTTCCAATTTTTCCGCGAATACTACTTGTAACAGAACATAGTGGTATAATTGGAATCCCATGTCCAAGACCAAATACAAAAAGCAATAAACCTCCAGTAAGAATAGGTATCTTTTGTGCAAGGATTAGAACAAAAACTGGCATCATCAATGATATCGCGCACGGAGCCCAACCAATAGAAAATAAAACACCTAAGAAAAAAGCACCAAAATAAATGGATTTCTTACTGATTCTGGTAAACAAATTCTGCCCTTTTTCCATTATTTTTGAACTGGCTTTGTCTTGAGCTTTTAATTTAACTAGTTCTCTTAAAGGTTTAAAAATATTTATTCCCAAAATAATCAGAATAACTCCTGCTACAAGATAAAATAAGGTTGAAACTTCAAGAAAAACACCCAATGATGAAATAATCATACCAAATAAAAAGAATACAAGCGACATGCCAATTGTAAAAATCACACCGATCCAGAATCCCTGCATTGATAATTTTTTTGATCCTATCTTAGAATCCTTTTGTAGAGATCCAACATATGAAATCATCGCGACTAACAAGGCAATAGAACAAGGTGTTGCAGCTGTCAGAATTCCAAGAAGAAATATACCTAAAAAAGTGATACCCTCACTATAGCTGCCCCCCTTAAAACCTTCCCAATTACCAGATATTATGTCTGATACATCCTTTGATAGTGATTCATATGTTTGGATTCCATCCAATGTTCCTTTCCCAAGGGCGTAAACATTATACACACCAACTATCTTGAAATCCTGATCAATCAACACAATAGTAGGATTAGAAAAAGCTCCATCAACAGTCCAATACTGCTGGTAAAGACTAGCAATTGGATAAGGACTATAATCCTCCACCCAATGCCAACTTACATTTACTCCAAAATCACGCTTTGCCATTACTATACCGCTATCAGAAAACGGGTTTTTCCTAAAGTTTATGGTAATGATAGTGACATTAATTTCCGATTGATGAAGGCTTTCAAGCTCTTCTATCTGACTTTCCATTTCCTCAAGACATTCAATGCAGAGGGGTGTTTCAAGCCCTGTAATATGAACAATAATCACATCACCCTGGTAATCACTTAAAGAAAAATTCACACCTCGTTCATCAACGGCAGAGAAATCAAATGCAGGGACTATTTTATAATCCTCTGCTTCAGCATATGGTTGAATAAAAATTCCAATAATAATCAAAACAATTATTATTGATAATAAAAAACTAAAAGCAGATCTCATATTATGGCTCCCCCTTATTTTGATACCAATAATAAATCCCATCTTTTAACCATTCTTCCATCTCTTTATAATCAACATCTTGTTCCCAACTATGCCACCCATATTCCACTGTTCCATTATTTTCAATCAATGTAAAAACACCAGTTAAAGCGATGTATCCTGGTGGACCATCAGGATCATACAGATAGGCATCATATGATCTTTGTTCAATTGAACCTCCAAGTGTCATGTCTAAATCATAAAATTCTATATGTTCTTGAAAATTCTCAGCAAGTTTTATTGCTCTATCTGCTTGAGGCTGACAACTCACACAGCCTGTCTTATGAACTACAAAAAAAACACATCCTTCTTTTAATGAATCATTTATCCATGAAAGATGAGAAATTGATTGACTACTGTTCGTATGATTAGTAGGATAAACTATCCAGAAATCATCGTTTCCAGAACCAAGAGAATGTAATGGTGAATAATTCGAAAGCCAATCTTCATTGTTTAAATTATTTTTTATTTCGTTGGTAGTACAACCACTTAAAAGTAGAATAAAAAAGATTGATAAAATTGCAGTCCAAATCTTTTTTGAAATCATCTAATAATCACCTATTCATCTTTTTTATTTGATAATTTTTTTTATTTCTTCAACAGTCGGCTGATGACCAACTATTTTTACCTCACCATCAACAACTACAGCAGGCGTCATCATGACTCCTCGATTTATAATGTCCTGAAGGTCCTCAACTTTCACAACTTCTGCTTGAATTCCAAGCTCTTCTACTGCTTTTTTAACATTTTTTTCTGTTGCTCTACATTTTGCACAACCAGTGCCTAATATCTCTATTTTCATTTATTTCACATCCTTTAACTTGCTATTATTCCATATGTAAAACCTATAAAAGTGGCGACAACCACAACAAGAAAAATATAAACTAAGGCTTTTTTAACCCCTATAACTCGTGTTATAACAATCATATTTGGTAGACTTAATGATGGACCGGCAAGTAGCAATGCAAGGGCAGGACCACCACCCATGATTCCTGAGCTATAACCGAAAAGGTCTCCAACAATAGCTACTTCAAGCAATGTGGGCATATACAGTATTGCTCCAATAATTGATGCAAAGAAACATGAAAAAATATTATTACCTCCAATATATGGTGCTATAGCTTCACCAACAGCCGTAGCTGGATCCGCACCCGGATTAAAATATGCGGCAACTCCACCGATAATACCTACTATAAAAACACCGATTAGTAGAATTGGAAATATTTTTTTTGTGAGATTCCAAGTTTCAATACCCCAGTTTTTTACTTCATCACGTGTATAATAAAATATTAGAATTATTGATACAATAATTGTAAGAAAATAAACAATTGCAAGTTTTGGAACCCATGTGATATATTCACTGCTAGCTGCGCCAATTACAAGTATTAAAACAAGTAAAATAAAAAATAATAATGAAATTTTTAAAGGACGATTTGTTTGTTCAGAATCCTGGTTTATTAATAGATTATTATTCTTTTTTTCCTGTTCTTCCTTTCTAAAAACAAACGCCATTATAAGACCAATAAAAATTGACATAAAAATCGCGCCAATTACACGAGCAAGACCGATTTCAAAACCTAGAACACGAGCTGTTAGAATAATTGCCAGAATATTAATTGCAGGACCTGAAAATAAAAATGTTGTAGCAGGACCAATACCTGCACCACGTTTATAAATACCTGCAAACAAGGGTAAAACAGTACAACTACAAACAGCAAGAATTGCACCAGAAACCGAGGCAATAGAATAAGAAATATATTTTTTTGCCTGAACTCCGAAATAATTTAGAATTGTTGTTTTTGAAACAAAAACTGCTATTGCTCCAGCAATGAAAAACGCAGGAACTAGGCAAGTAAGTACATGTGCTGAAAGATACTCTTCTAATGTATTTATACCAGATAATAAAATTTCAATAGGTGTCATAGGCTTATTTTATCCTTTTTACTTGATCAATTATTTTAAAAATATCTTTATTTGATGCTTTTATCATAATCCGGGTTCCGTCTTTTCTTTCATTAATGATTCCAGCATGCTTCATTACTTTCAAATGTTGAGATACATTTGGTTGGGATTTTCCAGTAAAAGGAATGATTTCACAAATACACTTCTCATCTTCTTTGATACATTCAAGAATCTTTAATCTGGTTTGGTCTGCTAATGCTTTGAAAATTTCAACTTCTCCCATAAATAGAATATAAGCATATAAGAATATTTAAATATTGTTATTTTCATTACAGGGGCAGATTAAGGATATAATACTAATAGCTCAATGGGTGAGAATTATATGATGTATAAGTTTAAAATCGTTTTAATTGCTTACTTTCTTTGTATAAGTTTGTTTTTACTAACTATTGGAACTGTAGCTGGAGCTAAGCCGATTGTTAGAGATATTACGTTGATACCGGAGCATCCTGCTCCGCAATCAGTTGTTACTTTTTCAGCTGATATCAGTGGTGATAGTATTTCATCAGTTCGGATAGTTCTCAATGAATGTGATAAGGAGATGGGGATTTGTCATGCGCCACCACTGAATAAATCAATGAGTAAAAAAAGCGGTAATATTTATGAAGCAAAGGTTACACTTCAGTGGAATGATGTTACTTCAATAACTTATCATATTGAATTAGAAAGTGATGGAAAATGGATAGAATATGATGATCATACTACTACTCTTTCAACGAACTCAGGAAACTCAAATGGCTCAAATGGTTCACCCGGTTTTGAAATCATTGGTTTTTTAATTGCAATGATAGGAATTGTTTTATATTTTAAAAAATTTAAATTGAAATAGATTCTTTTATAACAAATAGCAGGTTATTTCAATACTGTTTGTAGCTGTTTTTCCTTCATCATCATAAGCAATAACGCTTAAAGTGTGCTTTCTAATAAACCGTTTTAATAATTTAACCTTCCTAAAACTGTATTCATAAGGTGCTTCATTATCTTCACTTACTAAATTATCATCTATATAAAACTCCACCTTTTCAATTCCAGAATCGTCATAAGCCTCCGCAACAATTTTTGTCCTTCCAACCAACACAGTAGGCTTGCGGATTATATAATCCCAAATTGGTAAACCCATTATGTGTAAATAACCTATCTTGGGTAAACTAAATCCTACCGATGGGGGCAAATTTCCACCAGCTAATAACTCTGAACCATCTGCAGCATCAGCATAATAGGCATCAAATGGAAATCTATTGTTAGGTGGGTCTGAATATCCTTGCTTTTTTTCTGAGTTGAATACAGCGCCTATTACCATTAGATTTTCAGGATCTATTTTTGATATATTTCTAGTTTCTTGAAATGTGGCATTTTTGTTACCATTTATTGATATTTCCTCGTTTATAAGATAATCAAGAAATCCAAAATGATAGGGATCTCCTTCAGGTCCACTCCACCTTGAGATTTTTTCAGTAAGATATACTCTAAGTCGCCCGTTATATGTTTCATCTTCTATGTTTTTCACAAGAACATTACAAATCAAATTGTCTGTATTATTATCGTATTCTGCTTCAACTGTTAATTGTATATTTGGGACACTTCTATATTCAGCATCACGTATTGCCTGAGCATATTCAGATTTTTCATGTCCTCCTCCTAATAAGACGTTATATCCTCCATCAATAAATACAGTTGGCATCCCCCATAGATTATACTCATCGTATAATCGATTAGCAGCCTTTTCATCTAGTCCAACTAATGTAACAAAATAAAAATTATAGTCTTCAGAAGTATATAATTCATAAAGCCATTCGGCAATTATTGGACAAAATTTACAACTGTTAAGTGCTCCCTCTTCAACTAACACATGACGAATATATTCACTATCATTATTTTCATCTTTATGCACAGTTATTGTATAATACGTACTACCATCTACAGAAGGTTTACCAACAGGACCAGTTCCTGCTGCATCATCAATTGTTACAAAATAATTTAGATTTTTATTTGTATTTAATAGCAATTCTGCGCTTCCATTTATAAAAGATTTTGATTCCCATTCTGATTCAGTTATAGTTTTGTAAAAAAGTTTTACATGTGTTACCTCTACATTGTCAGTGTACGTAACATAAATTGATATTGTGTCGCCTTTTTTTCCTGATAAATTCCCAGTGATAGAGATTATTTCAGGAGATTTATTGTCAATATTTTCTTTATTTGAAAAATAAACTATATAAATTGAGGAAATTACAAGAATTACTATTATTATCATTGTTAATAGTATTTTTAAATTTAATTTCACAATTTTAATATAATTTTATTATTACTTAAATATATCTTTACTACCTTTTTTAAAAATGTTAAAAGTTAAATGAAGGGAATAAGTTTGTTGGGAGGTTAACAATTAAACATGAGAAAGACAAGGTAAAATATTTTATATTCTACTCCTTTTTATTGATTATCTTTTTTGTTTTATCTAAAAATTGTTTAGCAAAATTAGATACAAACTCAGCTTCTTCTATATCTATTAATAGTCCCCCATACTGAATATTATGTCTTGATATTCTAATCTTATCAAACGTGTTTATTAGATCAATAAGTTCGTGATTGTTTTTATAAAATTCCTTTAAGGCCAAAATAACACATATATGACTTCGTTCAGTGTATCCTTTATTAAATAGTAATGATCGGGCTGAGTGAAAAATTGAGTTATATGAGGCTATTTCAGACATTTCTAATTCTTCAATTTTAATATTTTTCTTAGCAGATGATATGAATCTTTCAGCAATTTTTAAAGATTTTTTCACTCGCTCTGAGGCAGATTCATCTTTTCTTATTAATCCTTTAGATAGGCAATCTTTGAAGTTCATAATTCAACACCTTTTATTAGAACGTTGTTTCTAATTATGCTTTTTACAAAATAATCTTTATCTTTTTTCATTTTCTCCCATTTTATAATTGGGATGACAGTGAGTTGAAATTCTTTACCAATTTTTTCCATGATTTTTACAATAATATCTCTTTTTACATGTTGTTCTTCGCCAATAATTAATATATCAACATCGCTTTTCTCGTCATAATTGCCCGATGCATAACTTCCATAAATGGCAATAGATGCACATTCTTCTGCGATATTTTCGATATTCATTCCTGCAAGTTGATTTATAAAATATGCCCGTTTCATTTCTCTTACTCTGAAATTATCATTGTTAGTAGTAAAAATGTGCATGTTTCCTTTTATTTTCCGTTTAATAATTGCTTCTTTTTCAAAGAGGTCACAATAGATTTTTGCACTTCTAGGACTAATTTGGAGTTTCTTTGCCAATTCTTTTAGATATGTTTCTTCTGTTGGATATTTAAGAAAATATTCTAATATTTTAAAACCTACAAATTTTCTGAAGCTAGTTAGCATATTGCAGTAAACTATCGTTTACTATATTAAACTATCGTTTAATTAAGTAAACGCTTAAAGTTTATAAAAAGAAAAGTGGGCCCGGCAGGATTTGAACCTGCGGCCATCTGGTTATGAGCCAGACGCTCCGCCAGACTAAGCTACGAGCCCTATAAAACTATAGGGCATAATACAAGTCTACTACTTAAAATTTAGATATCGTGATTAATAGTTTTTCTATAAAAATTATCTTTTATTATTATGTTGTATTCCATGAATTAACTTTAATCAAGCATTAATTTCCAGAATGAACGAAGTTCCTTATTAAGTTCAGCCTGCCATAAATTAAACTGTTGCTCATCATCTGCAGAATCGAAACTCTTTCTATCGGGTTTTAAATTATTTGGATCATCTTTTTTCATCTTTTCCACCTATCAATATACACCCATGATAACATCTATCACTATTCCTTTAAATATCTATCGTGTAAAAATGCCAAAATGGCATAATAGTATATTTTAATGGTAAAATTCATTAATAGATCATAGTTAAATATTGAGGCATAAAATGGTGGAGTTATCGTTATTATCTAAATATCCATTCTTAAATGCTTCTAAAGAGTATATAAAAGATAATAATCTCTCAATACAAGAAATACTGGATGATCCTCTTTATGAACGTGCACGTATAATAGGTGTGGAAAGAGTTGATAATGCTTTTAGTAAAAGAGATGTAGGAGAACGTAGCCTTGTTACTGATTCTGATCAAATAATGGAACTTCTATCATATCCAATTGCACGAATGATAGCAGTTTGTATTGATGATATCTTCTTTAAAAGGCGTTATGCACTAGGAGAGGCTATTCATGCTTATAGGAATTTAATAAATGAATCTCCCCTATTTTTAATAAATATCACAAACGAATTCAAAATAAATATAAAATTTGATAAAGATACACACAAGATTAGCATTTATTTTGTTGATTATCTTCATCATGCTCCTACAAGATATAAGGAGTGGAAAATGATAAATCGTGGGATGAAGAATGGATATATTCAGATATCTCACAAAGATCTTGCAAGAATTATACAAGAGGCATTACGAACTAGAATAAATAATGAACTGGATGAAAGGAAATGTAGTAAATCTGTATATGAAACGTTTTCTTCTGATATTAAAAGAATTCAAAATTCTGTTATGCTTCATCGGAAAAACATTGAAGCAGCACCAATTGGGAAGCTTGATAATAAAAAATTACCTCCGTGTATGAAAAATATTCTTGCAGCTATACAAGCAGGAGAAAATGTTCCACATATGGGGAGATTTGCTCTTGTATCATTTTTACATTCATTAAGGTTAAGTAATAACGAAATCCTTAAGTTATTCAGTACTGCTCCAGATTATGAAGAGGAAAGAACTAGATATCAAGTTGAACATATTACAGGGTATTCCTCATCAACAGCTTATTCGCCACCTGGGTGTGACAAGATGCGTACCTATGGAATATGTCCGACTGAAGAAATAGATGAACTATGTAAAAAGAAAAGACATCCCCTAAGTTATTATAAGGCTAAATGGAAACAGGAGAAACCCAAAAAATGAAGCATTTTGTCTCATTTGAAGGAATAGATGGGTCTGGTAAATCTACTATATCAAAACTTGTTTATGAACATTTAAAGATAAAAGGCCATGAAGTTGTCTTAACTTATGAGCCAACTGATTCTTGGATTGGAAAACAAGTTCAAAAATGCATAGAGACAGGTGCTAATCCATTTATCACTGCATTTACCTTTACAGCAGACAGATTTGAGCATGGAAAACAGATTCAAAAATGGCTTGATGAAAAAAAAATTGTACTTTGTGACCGATATGCAGAGTCAACATATGCTTATCAGGGGGCACAATTACAAGAATTAATTAAAGATCCAGTTAAATGGTTAAAAGATCTTGCTAAGAATCGAATTCCTATACCTGATAAAACGTATCTTTTTGTTATAGAACCAAAGATATCTATTAAAAGAATCCAAAATAGAGACAATTTAATTCCATTTGAAAGAGTATCTTTTCTTGAAAAGGTCCATGAAAATTATCTAAAGCTTGCAAAGGGAGAGCAATTTATGAAGATTGATGCTACAAACAAAATTGAAGAATTAGTAGATATCTGTATAAAGGATATCCTCTCCTAATTTTTTTGTTTTGATTTAGTTTTTCACAATAGTTTGTAATTTTCTATATTTTGACAAAATAACAGATAAAGCTTATATATAATTATTAACAAAGTATAACATGTTAAAATGTAATTGAATAACTTAGGAGAGGAAATAATGGGAAAAAAGTCCTTTGAAAAATATGATATAGACGATGATGAGGCCTTTGAAAGATATTTGCAGGCAATAGGTGAAAATATCTTTGATATAAATGAACAGATAGAAGAGATTGAATAGTAAAATTAACTTAAAATTCAAGTAAAAAGGTCTCTCTAATAAAGTATCCAGCAATGATAATGTTGCTGGAGAATTAATTAATACTATAAACATCAATTCTAGAATAATTGTTGTAATAATACTATTTTATAAAAAGTATTTTTTGAGTATCATATTTTTGTAATATCTAACATCAATGCTTCTATCAAGAGTTATAGGACAATAAATCTGTAAAAATGATATTGTATGGTTTTTTCCTTACGTTTTGCTACAATATATAAACTTACTTTGATATATCTACAAATAACCATAAATTATTGATTAATAAGGATGTGATAAATAATATGATAAAAATATCTAAAAAAACAAAAGAGTCCTTAATAGTAGTAACTATTACAGCTCTAATTATTGGTGGATCTTTAGGATTTGCAATCCTATCAAATAAATCATTTTCATATGACGTTAAAACTTTTTCTTCGTATAATGAACTTCTAGATTTTCTAGGAAGTAACTATCAAAATTACAATAATTATTATCAATATGATGCGTTAGATAATGCTCCTAGGATAATGTTACCAAATGCTGAAGCATCGAAATCTGGTACTAATGGTGACGAAGCCGGTGGTGGGAATTCTGATGATTACTCTACTACAAATATTCAAGTTGAAGGAGTAGATGAACCAGATACTGTTAAAACAGATGGAACCTATTTATATGTTCTAGCAAATCAAACGATCAATATAATTGAGGCTTACCCTGCTAACGTAGCAAATATTTTATCAAAAATAACCTTCAAAGATGATGTTTATATTAATAATTTTTTCATAAATAATGATTATCTAATTGTATTTGGCGGATCATATAGCTATCCAATATTTTATGAAAGAACCAATGAGGATACCGAAGAAATTGGAGAAGAAATAGTTGAAGATCGGCCATGGGATGTTTCAACATCTGTTATTAGAATTTATGATATATCAAATAAAAATAATCCGGGGTTAAAAAAGGATATTGAGATTGATGGTAACTACTTTGATTCAAGAATGATTGGTAACTTTGTTTATTTTATTTCTACAGAACACACCTACAATATTTATCGTGTTTATGATGGAAATGGTGTTCTTAGCGTACCAGAAATGAAAATTGATGATAATGTTTCAAAAATACCTTATGATGATATTTATTATGTTGATGTCCCTGAACTTGTTGACACAATGACTCATGTTATAGCGATAAATCTTGAAACAATGAATGTTGATGAAAAAAGTTTTTTAATAGGAGTTTCACAAACAATGTATGTATCTTTAAAAAATATTTACCTAGTTTATACAAAATATGATTATAATATTAGACCACTTGTAGGAGGAGACTTTGAATCAAGTGATGAAACAACTATGATTCATAAAATAAGTATTGATAATGGGGAGATCAACTATCTTACAAAAGGTGAGGTTCCAGGTCACGTGTTAAATCAATTCTCTATGGATGAACATAAAGGTTATTTCAGAATTGCTACAACTATTGGATACTCGTGGGATGAATACAATCCATCAAAAAATAATGTTTATATTCTTGATGAAAACCTTGAACGCGTATCAGAAATTGAAAACATTGCACCTGGTGAACAAATATATTCTGCAAGGTTTTTAGGTGACAAGGCGTACATTGTCACATTTAAAAATATCGATCCCTTCTTCACAATTGATCTCTCGGATGCAAACAATCCACAAATTCTTGGATATCTAAAAATACCTGGTTTTTCTACCTATTTACATCCATTTGATGAAAATCATATTATTGGAATTGGAAAGGATGCAGTTGCGTCAAATAACCCAAGTTTTGCATGGTACCAAGGATTGAAAATTTCGTTGTTTGATGTTAGTGATTTTGAAAATCCACAAGAATTAGATAAAGTAATAATTGGTGACCGTGGAACAGATAGTTCAGCGTTATATGATCATAAGGCATTTCTATTTGATAGAGACAAGGAACTTCTTGTAATACCAATAAGTCTTTACGAGATAAGTGAAGAAATTAAAGACCAATATGATGAGGAACCTGCAAATACCTATGGTGAGTTCACCTATCAAGGTGCATATGTATACGATTTAAACCTAAACGGTTTTGAATATAAGGGTAGAATCTCACATATGAGCGAAGAAGAAAAACAAAATACTGATTACTGGTGGTACTGGTATTATTCCAGTTCCTATATAAGCCGATCGCTATACATAGGAAACGTACTTTATACAATCTCAGATAAAATGGTTAAGATGAATAACCTAGAAGATTTAAGTGAAATTAATAGTATAAATTTAGAATAAATAGTATATGAATTGATTATTTTAACCATGTATATATGTCCAAATCATTCTTTCTATTTTTTAAAATTTAAAATATGCTCCCGTCGGGAAGGGAGGACGAATTTACTAGTAAAACCCCCTAAAGCGACAAAACATTTTGTACGTATTTGAGAGATACCGACAAACAGAATTTGCTTGTAAAAGTAAAAAAAGAGAGAAGAGATTTTGGATTATAGAAATTCAAGTAGTTGTTTTAGTATTGGGAAACGTTCTTGAAACCACTGATACCATAGATAAGATGATAATCTGGTTCTTGGAATACTCACCTCAAACTCTGACCAGTCACTCTCAGCACCAAAAATATCCTTAGTTTTTGCTCTAATAATATATGAACCAGATTCAAGCCAGATATTACTAACAATTGTATCTACTTCGGATTGATATGGGCCATTCCAACCACTGTCGTTTCCATCACCCCAATCAATAAAGTAGTAAACACCATCACCATCAGGTTCAGTAGAGTTAAATGTATAATCATATTCAATTCCTGGTTTTCCACTAGTTGGACCATATATAATCGGCTCGGATGGAGGACCAGAATTATCTTCAAAACAATAAATTTTACAATTACTCCTACTCCCTACGTATACTCTACCTTCAGCAATAACAGGTCCAGAATTTAAATGAGATGGGTAACCCGAAGATATTTTATAATCCCATATGAACTCCCCAGTATAAGCATCCAAACATAACAATTTCCCACTACTCCAGATACTTGTATAAATTTTCCCATCAGCTATTGCAGGGGAATTTTTAATAAGTTCTTCTAAGTCACTGACTGTATAGTTCCAGAGTTCCTCTCCTGTTTCAGCGTCCAAACAAAATATTTTTCCATATCTGCCAAGATAATAGATACGTCCATAGGCAATCGTAGGACTGGTTGAAGTATTTCCATCTGGAGCTGGGAAAGTCCAAAGTTCCTCTCCTGTTTCAGCGTCCAAACAGTGTAGTCCATTTCCACCACTATAAACTTTACCATTAGAAATTGAAGGAGAAGACATTACAAAATAACCTGTTGTGAAATTCCAAAGCATCTCACCTGTAACAGCATCAAAACAAAGTAAAATTCCACAATCATACCCACAAGTATGGCCAATATATAACTTCCCATTATATACAGCAGGAGAGGATGCACCCCATTCCTCAATAAAATAATCCCAGATTATATCTCCTGTATCCGCATCCAGACAGTAAATCGATATTTTTTTCTCAAAATCAAATCTTATGTAGACTTTACCGTGAGCAACAACTGGATTACTGCAAAACGCCCATCCTTTGTAAAAATTCCATATCAATTCACCTGTTTCAGCATCTAAACAAAGAATATAGTCACCAGTGGTGCCGATGTATACTTTTCCATCCACCACACAAGCAGAAGTTGCTTGACAATCAAGAGTATTGTATATCCAGATTATCGAACCTGTGTCAGCATCCAAACAATAGAAATCATCCAAGTTTGAACCTATGTAAACCTTATCATTTATAACAACAGGGTTCATATTTACAAACATATTAGTATTAAAAGTCCATCTTATCATATTTGTCGAAGGTGCAGTTATTGATGATGAATATCCTGTATTTTGTGAATCATGTTTAAACATTGGCCACCAATCAATACCATCATTAATAGGTTGTACAGTTGTTTGTTCTTCTTTTTCAACTGGTTTTGAAACACCAATAAAAGAAGATGTTAATAAAAGCAGAATAATGCTACATATCATGATATGTTTCTTCATTTGTCCTCCCTCAATATTATCATCTCTTAATGGATATTTAAATGTTACAATAACCAAAAGATAAACAACAAAGTCTTATCTTAAAAGATTCAGCAGTCTCCCCAGCATTGGGAAACGTTCTAAAAACCTATATGTCATATGGTTCTTTTGCTGGGTTCCAAACATGCTAATGGTTTTACTTTCAGGAATACCAGAATAATCCTCAGAATATCTAAATATTCTAGCTACACAATTAGAAAAAGGAGTGGGTAAAAAATTTTTATACTGCCATACAATCTCTTTTTCGGGTGTAACTTCAAGAAATAAACCTTGTTCTGAACTACAAATTAAGGTGTTTCCATTTGGTAGACGCTGTGCATTAGATAGAATAAATGAATAAAGATCTTTAGGATTCTTGGTTGTAAATATCCATATTTGTTCATCAGGGCCATAAGCCTCTCCTGGTGTGTAAATATAATTATCATCATTATCTAATGGTGGAACTATTTCATCTACAGAAGAATATCCACGTCCTACTCCATTGTTAAATACTAATATATTTCCTTCTCCAGGACATCCTTTTTCAACCCAACTTGCGCCATGTTGTGAAAAATACTTTCGATCACTCTCAGTACCAGCTCTATACGCTTGAGGGTTACCCCATCGGTATAGCAGGTCTCCACCCTTTCCACTATTTCCTCCACTGTGGCCTGCTGCTTCCTCAGTTGTTGTACTATGGTCAATTACCCAAATTTCATTAAAAAAATTTACACTAAGTAGTATTTGATCCAATTCTTCATTGTAATCTATCGAGTTGATATGATTCCAATCTGGAATAGCATTACCATAATTAATATCGATTAATTCAGGGTGATCTTCTACTACACCGTAATTCTCTTTTGTTGGATCATAATCTTGTATAAGATGATCCCAGACATGCCACTCCCAAACAATATCACCGCTACTAAATCCAGTAGGCTCTACTTCGATAATATGATCAGGTATTAGAAAACTACCACCGTTATTTGGATTTCGTCCAGCAGCAATCGCCTCGTCTTTTGTTTTATATTCCCAAGCAATCAATAGAACATTCCCATTTTGTAAAGGTTCAATATCATGATGTGAGCAATAGTCTTCATTTGAATATTCAAACTCCCATAATAGGTTACTTTTATTATCAAATTTTTCAACACGACCAGCTACTCCACCGCTCCTAAACTTAGGGTTATCATATGGTAAATCTAAACGAAGGAGTTCTCCATTCTCTAATAGGTAGTTACCTAAACCTTGAATATAATTACTCTTCCACCTATGAACAATTTTACCATCTATATTTAATAGATAAGTATATTTAGAAATCTCAGGTCCAAAAAGAGTATACCCCTCAAAAGGTTCTCCTGCTGAAAGATATAAAGATTTTTTTTTGTTTGCTTTATAACTAGATCCAACTAAAATATAACTTGTAGACATGAGCAGAAGTATAATCGAAAATACAAGGATTTTTTTAAACATACTTTTACACATATTATTACCTCCCTCAATAAATATAATCAGATAGAGGATATATAAATGTTACAATAGTGATGGATTTACAAAGCAAGTATTATTTTGGAAAAGAAAGAGCGATTGATTTGGTTTATGGTACTTCTAATATGCCCTTAGCAATTAAGAAATAATTGCCTAAGAGAGTAGGACCAATAATCTTAGCGCCTTCATAAGGAATAGAAAATTTCTCCCATCTCCAATTAACTGGTAGAGGGAGATTTGGGTATTTTGAGAACAAATTAAATATTATGCCTATTACATGTAGTGCCTTACCCATGATGTATTCTTTTCCTTCATACTCAAGTATTTCATAATTCTTTATACGTCCAATTAGAAAATATGGCCAATTGGTATCTTTGCCTTATTAGTGTTGATTCCGGTATCATCTGCAGTAGATATAAGATCGGATTTGGTTAATGATAATATTAAAATCTATAAATTTGCTAGGATAAAAACTACAGAAACTACAGGAGGATTTGCATTCTGTATACCGGGTTTTTATCGTTCCATATTGCTAGCCGGGAATTTTATCTTACATTCGTTTGTTGCGTATGAATGGGAAAGTTGGGAAGGTTGGTATCTAACTATTAATGGTGATAAGGTTTCAAGGGGCCGTGGTTTTATCTTTGGTTTTACTGGTCGAATTACTAATTGGTTAGGTGGATTTGGAACTAAACCGGATTATTGTGCTTTTGACCTTGATGGTTTTGCTCTTTTCATTATACATATTTCAGATTAAATCTCAATTTAATATTTGCAATTAGAGTAACTATATTATTAATATCAATCAGTTATTGTAACATTTAAATATCCATTATTAGATGTTAATATTGAGGGAGGACAAGAAAATATGGTAAAAAAACCCGTTATGTTTAATAAAACGCTGGTTATAGTAATGTGTATTTTATTCGTAGGAATGAGTGTTATTCCGGCAACAGCAGAACCATTAGATGATGATGATGTTGAGATTATAATTTGGGCTGGATTTACGGGTGCTACAGGTAAACCTTTCCAGGAATTTTGGGAGGGCCCTCTCCTGAAAGGATTTAATTGGGGTTTTGGAACAAGTACATATATTATTAACAATGGTAGCGAACCAGTTAAGGTTCATGAACGATATGAGTATTTGACCTTCCTTGGCGAGTATCTTAGGGTGTTTGAGCATAATCATACTGTAGAACCAAATTCTACATATGGACGTGGAGATTTCGGTTACCCTTGGCGTCCTTGTATTTTGAGAATAACAGTGGAAGCAGGTAATATAACCGCTTCAAGTTCTGGCATCTCCATTTTTAATATTGTAATTTTGTGGGACAATTGATATTAAAATAAGCATAGGTTAAATCTATAGTTTGGTTATTGTAACATTTAAATATCCACTACAGGATGTTAATATTGAGGGAGGAAAAACCTTGGTTAAAAAAATCCTCGTAATAGGTATTATACTCTTGTTTCTTGGTGTTGGTATTCAACCAGCAATAGCAACAGTAGAACCAGAAGAAATAATAGATGTTGAACCTAAAGACTATCTATTTCAAACTATTATAGAAATTGCTAATAACCCAGAAGTAAAGAACCTATTAGAGCAATATGATAATGATTTGTTTAAGGTTGATATTGATAGGAGTGTCTATCGTAAGATACTAGTTAGAAATCCAAGATTGTTCCGTTCAATGATATTTACTAAACCAAGTTTAACTTGTGAATACCTTAATAAAACCTATAATAATGGTATTGAGATTACTAACATTCTTGGTGCAGATACGTTATTTAAGATTATAGAAAAAGTTGATTTTAATAATTTTAGAGTTATTGAGTCTCTTAATGGGATTATAAATAAAGATGAAGGATTATCCACAAGGATTGCAAAGCTTAAAGAAACGTCTTTTAAACTTAATCCAAAAACAACATTTGAAGATACACCTTATGTTTGCTTTATTTTAATGATATTAATAGGAGCATTTTTTTTGCCTGTTGCAGTATTATCTACATTTATTGAGTTTATTGGGTGGAATACAATAGTTGGAAAAATTCTTAATTTATTTCAGTATGTTTTTTATTGTCCTCTTATGTTTTCACTGTTCCTTTTTCTTTGGACTTTTGAATGTTTTGATTTTTATCCTTATGATTTGAATTTAGGGTTATAGAATATGAAGAAAGAAATCCTAATCGCAATTGGCATAACAATCCTATTTCTGGGAACCTGCATTACTCCAACAGTTGCAATTGATAATGTAAAGAGACCCGCCAATCCAATCAGTTCTGGTAATACTTTGTATGTAGGAGGAACAGGGGAAGGTAACTATACAAGGATTCAGGATGCAATAGATGATGCAATAAATGGGGACACTGTATTTGTCTATGATGATTCCTCACCCTATATTGAAGAAGTTCGTTTACGTAAGTCAATCCAATTAATTGGTGAAAATAAGACTACTACACTCATTAATTCTTCAAGTCAATCGACATTAGATATTTTTGATCGTAATAATATTTTAATTAAAGGATTTACTCTTCTAAATCATTGTAGTTATACTGATGAGACGTATGGTGTAGATCTTTCCTTTTCTGAAAATATTACAATAACAGATACCATAATTATTGGCTGTCATTGGGGGATTCATATATCGGATAGTTCAAAATGTACCATAACAAATAATGAGATTCGAGATGGAATTAATGGTATTGATCTCTATGCTGTTAAAACTAGTACTCTATCAAGAAATCATTTAGTAGATAACGAATTCGGTATTGTACTAAATGGTGCTAGAACTAATATAATTTCTGATAATAGATTTATGAATAATGGAATGTATCTTGTAGATTATGCATATCCAAATTCTATCGTTGGTAATACGGTTAATGGTAAAGCGTTACTCTACTTAGAAAATGAAAGTGATATAATTATTGAGGATGATTCTGCTGGTCAAATTATACTTGTAGGATGTAATCGGATAACGATACAAAATCTAAATCTTTCATATACTACAGTTGGAGTTGAATTCATCAACACAAATAATAGCCTTCTGACGAATACAATACTTCGATTCAATATACTAGGAGTTATGTTTCTTGAAAGTTGTAATATGAATACTATCTCCTACAATACCATCGACTTTAATAGTTATGGAATTGTTGTAGAAACATACTTTGCCTTCATAAGAAATAAAATTATAGGTAATAGCGTTCGGTTTAACTCAATTGGTGGAATCTACTTAAACGGTATTGGTAACATTGTTAAGAAAAACATTGTTGAGAATAATTCTGAAGGGATTGTCATCTTTGGTGGGGCTTTTAATCTTATTTCAAAAAATGTTATTAGAAACAATTCACGGATTGGCCTAGAGTTATTCTTAAGTGCATTCAATCTAATTAAATCAAATAATATTATGCATAACAAAAGAAACGCTGAATTTGAAGTGATATTGGGAACCATTTTTTTTAAGAACTATTGGAAGCCATATCTTGGTTTTGGACCGAAAGCCATTAGGGGTTTTCGATGGATCTTTGATGGATTTGATCCTTACTATGGATTTCCCAATCTCAAAACAATTCCCTGGATTAAATTTGATTGGCGTCCAGCAAAAGAACCATATAACATAGAAATCCCTTAAACCTAAGTTTACTACTGATATAACCCTAGAAACTACTCAGAACCCCTTCAAACGCCTTCAGATTAAAACCTTTTTAGCTAGCTAATAAACCCTTAGCCCTGGCTACTCTAGGCTTTTGAAGGGCGTTTCGAAAAGGCGACGATAGTGGCTGAACTTTATTTTAATTATTTTTTTAGTCTTTACCTTAAAATATCTTTCTTCACCGTATATTATCAGTTATTGTAACATTTAAATATCCAACAGTGGATGTAAAATATTCAGGGAAAAGAGAATTATGAGTGATATGAATAAGAAAATCATTTTAGGAAGTGTATTAGTTCTTATATTGCTCCTATTAATGCCTTCAATCCCAGCAATACAAAATAATGTGGTTAGAGAAAAGATATTAAGTAATATTTCTGATAATTTGGATTTAGAAGATATTAGAAAGGATATTTTTAATGCATTATTTGATGAGTATAATTGGAAAGACATTTTTAATTTGATAATATTAGTTATTCTCTTTTTATGTTTAGGATTTGTTGAAACCTATGTAAGTACTATTATGTATAACGAGGACAATGATTTATATCCAATTCTTACAGAATTATTTAAAATGATATTTTTTATTCCAGCAATGTTTTTTACTGTTATTGGTGCTCTTATATGGATTATATTTGATCCCTTTCCTGATCCTTGGATATAAGATAAATTAAAAAAAGAACCAGAGCAACATTTAACTCCTTGTTCCATTGGTTCTTAGAACGATTCCCAATTCTGGAAAGACTGCTGAGCTTGATCAGAGTTTCTTGAAATTTGCATCCAAGTTTTTCGTCATAATAACTGGATATTCGTCAAAAAATAAAAAACTTCAACATTTCTGTCAGTTATTATATAAACAACAATTCTATACTATGTATCCTAGATAATATTGAGGTATGAAAAAAGTATCTACCTATACCTTATTGTGTGATACCATGCTAAAAAAAAGCAATATAAAACGGGAAAGAATTAACGAACTGACAGACATGCTGGAAATAAGCAGAATAGAAGTAGAAAGTATTTTAGCAAATAGAGCATCATCAGATGAACAAGGCTGTTTAATAGCTGGCCCCCCAGAATATCTTTCAGCAATGTATGGAGCAGTAAGCATCAAAGATTTTTAATTAAATCATTAAACTATCGGAAATTGCACATAAAGTCCCTTTTTGCACAATAATTATTTTTTTATTATAATCTGTTATGTAACCTTTATATATCCTATTTCAGATGATAATATTGAGGGAGGACAAGAAAATATGATGAAAAACCCTGCTTTGTTTAATAAGACGCTAGTTATTGGCATAATATTTTTATTGATTGGAATATGTGCAAATCCATCGATAGGCATTATTATGGAAAAAGAATCTAATAATCCTATAACAAATGGAAACACATTGTATGTTGGTGGAACAGGTCCAAACAATTACACACAAATTCAGGATGCAATTAACGATGCAACTGACGGCGATACAGTATATGTTTATGATGATAGTTCACCATATTATGAAAATATTTGGATAGACAAATCAATTAATCTGATTGGGGAGAATAGAGATACAACATTAATTGATGGTAGTGAAAATGGAAATGTTGTATGTATAAAATCTGATGGGGTTTCTATCAGTGGCTTTACAATAATGCACAGTGAATATGAATATATATACGCAGGAATTGAAATATACGAAGCAAGTAATATAACGGTATCTAATAATATTATTACGGAAAATAATTTCGGTATATCTGTTAGAGGTGAACACCAGCATAATTACTACACAGTAAATAATATGATTTCAGATAACATCATAAGTTCAAATATTTATTTTGGTATATGGCTTACTTATTGCAATTATTCAACAGTAACAAATAATGTTATCATTGATAATGTAGAACAGGGAATTCATACTAATTTTGCCTGTTATAACACAATATCTGGTAATCATGTTGAAAATAATCAAAATGGAATTACATTATTCCAATTCAGTAACAACAATATTGTATCAGGTAACAAGTTTGCAAATAGTAAATATCATGGAATATATTTGAGAGAATCAAATGGTAATATATTATCTGGTAACAATGTAACAAACAATAATCTTAGAGGTATATATTTTAGAAATTCAAATAGAAATAACATATCTCAGAACAGGATCACAAACAATAGAATTTGTGGATTAACTATGGAGGGAGCTTATAGCAATTTTATTTCTCAAAATAACTTTATTGATAATGGTGTGTCTAACGTGAGATATGTATTAATGATAACAAGGATATTTGAGAAGAACAAGTGGGATGGTAATTATTGGGGTAAACCAGTTGAAGGGATTCATTTGATTTATGGAAAGATCAGTCTTTTTGGGTTTATATTTGGTACATTTCCATGGTTTCAAATCGATAGAAATCCTGCAAAAGAACCATATGATATCTAAGATTGGGCACCCCACTAATCTAGAGTTGGTTTATAAAGGACCATTTGATTTCTCCTAATAGGTGGATGGGATGCAGAAGAATGGTATTATTTTCAAAAATACAGATGCTGAAGAGATTCCATGTTGTCATTTTTGTAACTCAAGTG
>DAOVGR010000055.1 GCA_030672305.1 Thermoplasmatales archaeon
TCGTGTTAAGGAGATGTTCAAGTGTTTTGCTTATGATCTTTATCAGTTGGTCACCTTGGAACGGAAACGGGTTAGCGAAAGCTGGGTCAACAATCAAAAAATAGCACAAAAATAGGCAAAAAACCTAAGGAAAATAAGAGATAACCACAAGATAATACAGGATTTAGCATGATTTCACACGTTAAGATGGAAAAATGAATAAATCAGAAGGTTATTCAAAACCCTCAATAAAAAATTATGAATGATAAAGAGGAAGAAGGATTATTCTGGTAGGCGTACCTGAACTCTCCATAACTTTATCATATCAGTTGCTTCATTTCCTGCATAGTCGCATGCAACAACTTTTAATTCATATGTAAATATCATTGATTGATCATTCCACAACCAAATATATGGTGGTTCAAAATCTGTATGTCTTTCTTCATTATCAACATAGAACTTTACCGACTCAATCCCAACATTATCAGTTGCATTAACGATAACATAGATTCTTCCAATAACTAATGTGATAAATGGAATACCAGGAACGTATACATATAGTGTACCACCAATAGTGAAGTATATACACCCATAATGAGGTGTTAATATCTCAACATTGGGTGGAATATTATCAACACCGTTATAAAAAATTACATTTACCGTGTATTCATTTGAATAATCCTCACCATCGTAGCTTCTAGCATATATTGTATGTTGTCCGTCAGAATATTCTGTAGTGTCCAATTCAAATGTCCAACTTGTTGTTCCAGAGGCCATCTCCCAACTCTCATCATCTATTTTAACTTCAACATATTCAACAATTCCATCAGAATCATCTGCATTCCCAGTTATTGTAATTGTTCCAGAAACTGTTTGTCCTTCTTCGGGATAGGTGATTTCAACTGTTGGTGGAATATTATCAACAGGTTTGCTTTCTTCAAGTCCCACACTTAGAAATGTGTTGGGGCTGTTCATTGTGTTGTAACTTGTTTCAACCCAATCAGCAGATCGAGAATTTTTAGAAACACGGACTTCATCAATGATACCTTCAAAATAATTTCCATAATCACCAGCTGCACCAAATCCGAACTGTGCATTTGTTGATTTTGGATCTGTAGTTTCATGAATTGTTGAAATAGTACCTTCATTGTAAAAAGTAATGTTACTAGAATCACGTGTTACTGTCCCATAATACCATGTATCACTTGCATGTGTTGTTGCATCGTTTCGTGATCCTCCAGTAGTTAATAAAGAATATTTATTTTTAAATAGTAAAGTATCTCTTATTCTATATTCATATTGAAAACCGAGAGATGTATGTCGTTTCCCCATCAAAGCATTAAATGAATCGCTTAAATCACTAGCTTTCCACCAGCATTCCAATGTCATATTATCAGTTAGATCTAATGAACCATATTGAGAATCATAAACTAACACCTTTTCGTTAGTACCACCAAAATTTAATGCTCCTGATATTTTACCATCGACAAGGTCTTCTGCTTCCATATTTTGAGTTGTTCCATTGTTATAATAAATAGTAGAATCTTTAATTTCTCCTTCACCATTGTCTACCTCATTGTTACAATGCCAAACTCCTACAAAGTTACTGTCCCATGTTCCAACTATGTTTTCTTGGTTACTGCAACTTGGATTGCCATAATAAATATAAAGAGTAGTGTCAGCTGTTGAACTTAGACTGGTGATGTTTACCCATGCAATTAATTCCCCTGTTACGTAACTGTAGTATTCTATTTCATGGTTGTATTTTATTGTTCCATCAGAACTTATGAATATGAAATCATCGCCATCAGTCTGAGCGTGATCAGAAAAATTGCTGCTTGTATTGTGAAAAAGAATTGGAAAATTTTCAATATCTGCAACTATCATATCATGGTCTATTGTTATTTCCTTTCTAAAATCCCAGTCAGGATTCCACCAATCATTATCTGCAGCTTTTACTATACTTGTGGATGGATTCCATAAACAAACAATGAGTAATACAATTAATATGGTTGCAATTATTTTTTTCATTCCTATTTGCCTCCCTCAAAGATTAAAACTATAATGCCCTTAAACTTCAAAAGTATAATGCTATTTATATATTATAAACCTTTTCTTTTTATTTATAATTATAAATGTCAAATAATAAAATATTTAAATTGCATTTCTGGTAATTTTCCTAGTATTATATAGATAATAAAAAAAGAAAACAATAATTGCAGCTAATATCGCAATTATTGTTATCAAATAATCATCTGATCTTATAAGATAAAATTGCCATTCTCCCCAGCTAAATGGAAATAAGAGTTTCATTCCACCTGAGACATGAACTAAAAAAAAGTCTAAAATAAAATGAGTTGTGATTCCAGTACCTAATGCAATAAATGCTTTTTTGTAATCCTTAAAAAATAAGGCAATTATTCCTCCAATAAGAATTGCACCAACAGGTGTATGAATCGGATCGAAGAAATAATGATGGTCAATTCTGAGCCATATAAAGGCTATGTTTATCTTTATAAGATCTGGAATTAATGTACCAATTACTATAAGACCTATGTCTATTTTTGTTATTTTACCAGTTATCCAACCAATGAGAGTATGTGTTAACCAATCAGGCATTTTCTTTCCTCCATTCGAATCTGTAAGTCTTTTTGTTAAAACGCCATGATCTGAAAAAGAGGTATAATGCAAATGGTATAGCAGGAAGTGATCTTATATAGATTAAATCATGTTTCCATCGCTCAAAAAATAACATTTTTTCTGCGGTTATGTTGTTTTTTTCGTTTTTAATACCAAATATTTCTGCAATATCCCCTTTTTTTGGGATATAGTCTAAAGATTCTAAGTTTTGGATTTTAATCTTTTTTAAAGTATAAGGGGGCTCAGAAAGTCGAAGTAATATTGTTTCATTATTATGATTTATTTCTACTATTTCTCCTGTAACTAATATCTTGCTATCTTGTGTTTCATAATCCTCAAATATGTATAAAATGTCGAATCCTTTTTTACTGTGCTCTAAGCTACTATATAGCATTAGCAAAATAAGAATAGCAATTAGAATAATTCCAAGTATTTTTCGATTTTGTTTCATAGTTTATCTATGGATTATCAGTTACCATCAACTCTTTTACAGGTGTCCCATCACTCCATAAACCCATAAATCTTTGTTCAGGCGTATCACCAAGACAATATTCAAAATTATTACCATAAAAAGCATAATCAGTAAGAGCATCAAAGAGTTTCCAAGTCGAGTAATAATCCATAGCATCAACAGTTCCAAACAAAAACCTTGGAAGACACACTGGTGCTAAATGATCAGCAACAATATCTGGAGTGCCATAGGTATCTGTTACCTGAACAATAAAATCCTTATTAGAAAAAGGAATTTGAGTTGTATTTTCGAAAATAATTTTTGCAGAATGATTTCCAACAGTTACATCCTTTTCCCCTATAATAACAAGCATAATTGTTCCATTTGATATTTTAGAGAAATCTGTTGTTTCAACCATATGAATATATGGTTGTACTGGCATAATTGCTTTTGGAATTGGAAGACCTTCATCTTCTGCTAAAGCTGCCATATTTGCAGTAATTCCGCCTCCTAAAGAATGACCCAGGATTGCAAACTTATCTAACTCAGGGCGTACATGCCATCCTTTATTTAGAGTCTCAATAGCATCTTTCACAGCATTAATAGCATTAGTAGTAAAATTTTCAAATCCACGCACCAAACCTTTTTGATATCGTGGGTAAACAACGATGTTTCCTTTTTTTACTATATGATTTATCCATGCTCTGTATGCGATAGGGTGTATTGCTGACCATCCATGATTGAAAACTATAAGAGGCGCAGTCTTTGGTTTTGGCATAAAAGGTTCAAAAATCCAATACTGTTGTCCGCCTCGTTTGTATCTAGTTTTTATTACCATTAAATGTGAATATTCTGCACTACCCGGACCGGTAAAAGGTTGCTCAGGTTGTGTAGGTTCTTCTAAAGTTGCAGGAACAGATCCAAAAACAGGTAATATGATTATCACAGTTACAAATAATATAATCACTTTATTAATCATATATAATATTCCCCATAATTCAAAACTTACTTGATATATAATAAATTTTGGTTTACATTAGATTTTATACATAATTTAGAACCTTAAAAAACCATCAACAGATAAGCACGGTTTTTTAAGTCGTTTAAAAAATGTATTGAATTTGTTACATTTGTTCCAAAATTCATAATGTAGACTAATTTACAATAGATTTACAAAAATTGAGTATTAACGGCAGTTGCCTTAATAATTGCAGATATTGGTCAATGGTAAACCTTCAACCTGCTTTTGTTTTGCTGTCAGAATCGCTTAAAATGAGTTTGAATCAATAATAAAATACATTTCTTCAACAATAAAATAATTAAGTAGAATTTTATATCGAATTAAAGGGTGAAAGGTTGGGAAGAAAATTAGTTGTTCATTTTGGAGCCATGGTTGATAATTTAGAACTTCTTTATCCTGATGAACCATTAGAGGCGTATATAACAGAAGTTTGTGCAAATGCTATAATAGATGCCAAAGCGACAGGAATGCATTTTACCCTAAAACAAGATGAGCACAATAACCGTGTAAATGCATATTTGTTTCATGATGATAATGGGACAGGTATGAGAAAAAAACAATTTGAAGAATATCATGACCTTGGTAGAGTAGGAGGTAGAAAACCAAGTAAAATGGGAATCGCAGGTGAAGGGATAAAAGTCATATTTAAAAGAGTGGAATATATTGTTACAGAGACAAAGGCAAAAGAACCAGAAAGAAAGTTTATCGGTGCAAGCAAAATATACTTTAATGAAGAAGAAGATGATTATTGGAAGGATGATTTAAAACCAAGGAAAAGAGTGAAATTTGATACAGGAACACATGTTGAGGTTAAATTAAAATACATTAAAGAAAAACGAAAACTTACAAAATCTTTGATTATAAATACCATCAGAAAATGGTATTCTGCTATTCTATATGGTTGGTATTCTGGAAATATGTATGTTAATGGTGAAAAAATAGAACCTTACCCTTTTGAAGCAGAATTAACAAAAATAAACAATACTACAATTGAGGGTAACAATGTAAGGTATTTATTTTTTAAGAGTAGAGACAAATTACCAGAAGAACATCGAGGTTTATTTATTGTGGTAAATGGTAAAACAATCGTTACGAGAAATTATGAGAGTTCGAAGATTGATGATTACCTTTGTGGGTATATTCTTGCAGATGGACTGCGACCTATAATTACCAGAGCAAAAAGCCAATTCAAAACTGGCGGAAAACCATCAATTAAAAAATTCGATAAGGAAATGAAAAGCATTTATTCGGATTGGATTGAGGAGATAGACGCCAAGGCCCCAATCGATGTAAGCAAACGATTACTTAAAACAGCAAAACCAATTGGACAACTTTTCTATAAAATTATGAAGAAAGATTTTAGAAATCTATTTGATGAATTAATGAGTAAACCAAAGAAAGAAAATGTAATCATCCAATCAAAAAATGGAGTTATTCTTGCAGAAAAATATCCTGATAAAAATATCGTTGATGTTGGAGAAAACATAAAAGAAGGAGAAGAAGGAGATGCTCTTGGAAAACATGGTGATGATGAAATATCCATATTGATTCCAATAGAAAACGGGACAAAGCGAGGAAAATATCAAACAAGAAAAACCAGAGTTCCAGAAATCCCCCCAATGTTTGTTAACCTTCCACAGATTCACAAAGAATGTTGGTGGCATACTCAGGGGGAGAAAAAAAGTATCGCAATTAATAAACCGCACCCTGCATTTATTTGTTCAGATAAACATATAAAATCGAGAGAATACCATATTAAACGATGTTATGCAAAGGCAGTTGCAGATTATATTAAAGAAGACAAAAAAGAAAATGAGGAACTTTTCCATTCTCTTCTTAAAGCAATGAATAAAAGGGACAAGACATGATACCTTATGAAATACGGAAAATGTCCGACGAGAATAATACAACTACATATCATGTAGCAATCTCCGTAGAAAATGCGGTGAAGGATGGAGTAATTAAAAAAATAAAGGAAGTAGAAAAATTAACCAACAAATTACTTAAAGATTTAAATAAAGTAATTGAAAAGATTGGTAATTCAAAAAATAATATCATACTTAATTGGACATTAGGTAACTTAATATATATTTATACAAAGAAAACTAAAAAATTAGGTTTTGAGTGTGCAAGTTTAACAAAAATGCTTGAAGAAAATATGCCTAAGTTTAAAAACGAATATTGGCGTAGGCGTCTTAAGTTAAGAGAGGTTTATCCAGACAAAAAATTACTAAATCCATCTATGTCTTTTGATATATATCACGAATTACTTTATGTCAATAAAAAGGATAGAAAAAGAATAGAAAAGATGATACATGAGGGCAAAATAAAAACGGTCATGGGAATGAGGTCAAAGAGAGCAACAACCAACGAATATAGAAATAAAAAAGAAAGT
>DAOVGR010000016.1 GCA_030672305.1 Thermoplasmatales archaeon
TATAAATTCCACAATCAGGGCATCGTGTATACTCTACCATCTGTGAGCCATATATTATTTTTTGCTATTTATATTTTTGTTTTTTTTAACTTGCAAATAATTTTTTGTTGGATGTGGGGAAAAAATGCGGACCTGGCGGGATTCGAACCCGCGATCTATAGCTTAGGAGGCTATCGCCCTATCCAGTCTAGGCTACAGGCCCAACAAAAATATACATAGAAGAATGATTATTAAAAATTTGGTGGAAAAAATCCTTATTGGGGTTCTCTGTATTCCATACTAAAAGATGCTGAAGAATCAGATATTGTTGTCTCTTTTTCACGAAGTTGACTTAATCTAATGGTTTCAAAATCAATTTCTTTCTGTTGAAGTAATTTGGTAAGTCCTGGTATATGTCCATCGCCAACAATTGCTACAATCTTAGTATATTCTTCATTTGCCTGAGTTAATTGCTGAGCCATATAATGATTTCGTTCATCAACTAAAACCTGTTTTATCGTTGGGAACCGCTCCCCAATTCTTTCGATATAAGAATCAAAGTCATGTTCAATTTTTTTAAGCTCCATTTCTACACGTTTTTTACTAACAAAGAAGCCTCCGATTCCAGAAATCATCAATTTGAATTTTTCAGATAAAGACATTTTCCTAAGCATTTTCTTAAAAAGATTCTGAGCATTCATATCAATAAATGCAATAGGCAATTGATTACTATTTGCAAAACCAATAGCAGTAAGCATCTCTTGACCTGCTACTACTCCATATTCACTTGCCATTCCCTCTTGAAATCTAGATAGTAGTTTATAGATGAAAGGAACCTTTTTTTCATACTTCTTATAAGCCTCAGGGTTTGCTTTTTTTGCTAGTAAAGCATTATATCTCTGTTTGTCAAGTTCTACACAAACAATATCTGGTTGTTTTTCATCAAAAATTTGAAGAAGTTGCTGTGAAAGATTGAAAACATGCCCCGTTCCTATTAATATTATCATTGTTATCCCTATACCCAACAGATATAAAAGAGTATCCTGGACTTATAGATATATTATGTTCCTTCTTTCCAGTCACCCATATACTCACGTTGTGTCTTTGTTAGATCATCAATATCTATATTCATACTCTTCAATTTATGTTTAGCTATTTCTTGATCAATTTCTTGTGGTACAGAATATACCTTTTTTTCAAGATTTTTAACAGTATTTTTATTTGTCAACCATTCAGCAGTCAAAGCTTGATTGGCAAAACTCATATCCATAACTTCACTGGGATGGCCCTCTGCAGCAGAGAGATTTACCAAACGACCTTCGGCTAATAAATAAATTGTTCGACCATCTTTCAGAGTATATTCCCTAACATTTGGTCGAATCTCTTTATAATTTTTTGATATTTTGTCCAAATATGGTACATTAATCTCATTGTCAAAATGACCACTATTTGCAATTATTGCTCCATCTTTCAATAAATCAATCATACCACTATCAATCACATGTTTATTTCCAGTAACAGTTATAAAAATATCACCAATTTTTACTGCCTTTTTTATAGGCATTACTCGAAATCCATCCATAACTGCTTCAAGTGCACGAACAGGATCAACTTCTGTAACAATTACATTTGCACCCATACCACTGGCACGCATTGAAACACCTTTTCCGCACCAACCATAACCACCAACAACAACTGTCTTACCAGCGAACAAAACCGATGTTGCACGAAGTATACCATCAATAGTTGATTGACCTGTACCATATCGGTTATCAAAAAAATGCTTAGTCATAGCATCATTAACAGCAATAATTGGATATTTCAAGTCACCTTTTTCAGCCATAATGCGTTGACGATTAACTCCCGTGGTTGTCTCTTCAGTTCCAGCAATTACATATTGTAATTCATTCTTCCTTTTAGTATGCAATTGTGTTACTAGGTCACTACCATCATCCATTGTAATATTAGGTTTATAATCTAGTACTTTATCCACGCACCAATAATAATCTTTATTTGATACACCACGCCATGCAAAAACAAAAATACCTTCTTTTGCCAGAGCTGCTACAACAGCATCATTTGTACTTAGTGGATTTGAAGCACATAAAGAAACTTTTGCACCACCCGCTTTTAATGTTTTTACAAGAACAGCGGTTTCTTTGGTAACATGTAAACAGCAGCCAATTGTAATATTCTTTAGAGGTTTCTTCTTAACAAATTCTTTTTGAATCCTCATCAAGACAGGCATATGATCCTCTGCCCAATGAATCAGATTATTACCTTCTTTAGCAAGTTTTATATCTTTCACAGCATAATTTTGTGTTTTTTCTACCATAAAACAATCACCTAATTATTTCAATATAAGTTTAGCATCAACGACACAGTAATCATCCGCATATACAAAAATAGGATTTAAATCCATCTGGTCGATATGGTTCATCAATTCTTTTCCAATTATTGAAACTTTCATAATTAAATCAATAACTAATTTCTTATTTGCTTTGATGTTTCTGAAACCCTCTAACAGTTTTTTTCCTTTTATCTCTTCAATCATTTGTTCAGCATCATATCTTTCAATAGGAATGACTCGAAATGTTACATCTTGATATAGTTCAGTAAAAATGCCACCAATTCCAAACATAATCGATAGCCCAAAGGTTGGGTCCTGAACTAGACCGATTATAATTTCTACACCTTTTTTTACCATTTGATCTACAAGAAAATTTTCTTTTAGAAATTTTTTTCTAAAATGTTCAAAAATCTTACTAAGTTCTTTTAAGTTCTTAATTCCTAATTTTACCCCACCAACATCTGTCTTATGTAATATTTTATTTGAACAAACCTTTAGAGCAACAGGGAACTTTAAATCTAATCTATCTAAATCTTCGGGTTTATTTACCAATTTATAATTTGTAGTTCGGATTCCATAAAATTTTAATAAATCCTTTACTTCGTTTTCAGCAAGGGGTCCTTTTCTTTTTAACAAATCCTTCTTCATATTCAAACCTTTTTTCTTTCATCGACAACACGTTTTGCTTTTAAACCCTCTTGATGAATGCTATTTGGTGGTACAACAATAACCTTTGGAGTAAAAACAATAACTGATTTTATTTCACTTTTTAATTCTTCTTCTAAATCCATTAATTCAACCTGACTTAGTGGTGTTTTACTTTCTACTTCTACAGTAAGCATATCAATTTTATCTACGGTTTTGAGAATCATTCTCCAATTTCCACCAAGGTCTTTATTTTTCAATAAAACAGATTCAATCTGTCCAGGGTAAATATTTGTTCCTCGAATAATTATCATATCATCGCTTCGACCTTTTATAGGAGTGTGTTTAATATGAGTCCTTCCACATTCACATACTTTTTCATCATAAAGTTTTCCAATGTCTCTTGTTCTATATCTAAGTAAGGGCATTCCTTCTTTTGTCAATGTTGTTATGACGAGTTCACCTTCTTCTTCAATGTCCATTGGTTCTAATGTTTGAGGATCCAAGCATTCTACAAGGAAATGATCCTCCCATAGATGAAGACCATCATGCTGATCACAATCTGCTGATACACCGGGTCCACACATTTCTGTAAGGCCATAGACATCGTGAACATCCAAATTCCACATATCACTAAGTCTTTTTTTTAGACCAGATGAAAACATTTCAGCACCAAAAAGTCCATTTCTAACCTTTAGTTTCTTCAGATCGATTCCCATATCCAATGCAACTTGAGATAATCTCATAGCATAAGATGCAACGCTAGATATGAAAGTGGTGCCATAATACTGCATAAGTTTGATCTGTCTCTCAGACTGCCCCATACCTGATGGGACAACAAGCGCGGCAACCTTATGGGCTCCGTAGTGGAAACCAAATGCGCCAGTAAAAGTACCATATGGAATTGGATTTTGGAAAACATCTTTTTTTGTTAGACCAGACATCGAAAGACATCTTGCTACAACTTCAGACCAAACCTCGAGATCATTTGGAGTATAACAAACTGTAACAGGAGTCCCTGTAGTACCAGATGAAGCGTGCAGTTCAATACACTTATCCAAGGATGTAGCCAAAAAACCGAAAGGAGCATTATCTTTTAGGTCATTTTTTGTTGTAAAAGGTAACTTCTGAATATCACCAAGAGTTTTAATATTCTCTGGCTTTATTTTTAATTCTTTAAATTTTTTCTTATAAAAAGGAACATTTTCAAACGTATGTTTTACTGTTTCTTTTAATCTTTTAATTTGTATTTCTTTTATCTTTGTTCGATTTAGTTTCTCTACTTTTGGATTAAATAAGAAGTCCATATAAGTTCCCAGAGCGTGAAAATAGAATCTATCTTATAAAGTTTGGTGATATAAAAGAATAATGTGACAAAAGTTTTAAATAAAGAATTCTCATCCTATGGTCCTACCAATTTCTAACTATTGGTGAAGAATTTATGACAAAAAGCATATATGAGTACATTGGAGATCAATGGAAAAAACCTGACCTTACCTACAAATCTCCTTACAAACAGAGACTTATTCAATGGAGAAAAGATGAGAATTATCTTAGAGTTGATAAACCTCTTAGAATAGACAGAGCTCGATCACTTGGTTATAAAGCCAAACCTGGATATATAGTTGTACGCGCTAGAGTCAGACGAGGTGGTCTTAGAAAACCAACTATTAAAGGTGGTAGAAGACCAGCAGCAAAGGGTATTTCTAAAATAACTATGGCAAAGAGTATACACAGAATTGCTGAAGAGCGTACTGCTAAACATTATCCAAATATGGAAGTTTTAAATTCATACTGGGTAGGGGAAGATGGAAAGCATCATTATTATGAAGTAATTCTTGTTGACCCCGTTCATTCCTCAATAATGAAAGATAAAAATATCAATTGGATAACTGATATATCAAATAAAAGAAGAGTCATGCGAGGAAAAACAAGTGCAGGTCAGAAAGGTAGAGGTTTAAGATATAAAGGTAAAGGTGCAGAAAAAATACGACCTAGTATTCGTGCAAACTTAAGCAGAGGTAAATAATTATCTTTTAAAAATAGTTCATTTTTAATTTTGTTATGTATTATATAATTAATGTAATAATAGTAACATTTCCTTTTATTCTTTTTACTTATAAATTACAATTTGTTATTATTATAAATTATCTAGTGTTAAGAAGTTTCTCTTATAACTGGTATAGCTTTATTACTAATTTTTATCAATAATTTTGGATATGAAAAATCCTGCATCTTCTTTTAATAATAAGCTTCATAGGCTGAAAGATCGAAATGTCCATGCAGACTATTTCCAAAAACAATTACCTGGTTTACTTATTCCAAGAATTTGAAATGAGAAAGGAGTTAAAGCAGTAGTGATTTATTAGTTCATCTAATTTCCAAGTAATCGTCCAATAAATGTATATTTCTGAATTAGTCTCTCAAAAAGAGTGAATATGAATGGAACTTTTATCATCCGATTTCTTGATAAACTCACTTTTATTTGTTTTTGATGAGTATCGCTTTCAAAACCGTTTATATCTTTTGCTGTTACATTGATTTTATACAGTCCAGTCGTAGTATATTTGTGAGATAGTGTTACTACTTCTCCAGAGCTGTGGGGTCCAATCCATTCCTCTATTTCGCCGTCTCCCCATTCGATATAATAGAAAACATTTTCGTCATCTGGTTCAATTGTGCTAAATTTAAAGTTATACGGAATCCTTGGTATTAACCAGTAGGGGCCACTTATCACTGGTTTATATGGAGGAGAGTTATAGACTATATGAATCATTGGGTTTCTCCAGATTTTAACAGATGGATCTCCTAAAATATTATAGGCTTCAAAATAGTATTGAGTATATCCTCCTCCACTATAATTTTCGTAAACATAGTAAAGAGCCATATCAGTCATACCACCAATAATCCATTCCAAGCCATCATCCCACCATGCTTGAAACATACCTCTTTCTAAAATATCATCTTCATCCCAAAGAGTACTTTCAGATGCGCCCCAAAAAGCAATACCCCCCTTATCTGCTTCACGTAACCAAGTTTCTCCGAAACATTCAGGGACTTGAAAACTACCAGTTAAGCAGGAATGGCTACAAACAAAGGGATACATACCATAGTTGGTTAATTCTTCAATATCGCCTTGATTAAAATGAGGACCATCGTCCCAGTTATATATGGACCCATGACCAGAAAAAATTGCTAGACTTCGCCCATCATTCAGTGCATCTGTGACATCCTGTGTATTTGCACCATAGGTCACTTTATAAATTTTATCACAGTTGTACCCATTTGGTTCAAGATAAGTTGATATAACATAATTATGCGTCCCCTCAGAAATCCAATAATTATCATTACCTGCCATAAAAGCTGCTTTTTTTATCCATTCTGTGTCTGAGAAGTTTCCCTCTTCATAATATATTGTTTTATCAACCATAGCAGTAACATGTGATTCTTGTGATGCTGGAAAACGACCTATGAAAATATCTGGAAAGTAATCCCCTGAATTGATTGTTACATAGTAAAGGTCAACTGCGTCAGGACCTTCAGTACCTATATAAGTAGGGATTTGTGGTGTATCACCAACAAGAAGTACATATGCAGGTGGAATATTCCAAGTATTATACGCATTATCAATGTAATCATGTATATTTTCTTTTGTAGCACCACCGGGTATTTCAGATGTTTTTGTTACTGTAGTATCAAATCCCATAGTTGTTTTCCAATCTGCAAATGGTTCAATTTCATCGTAAAAACCATCATAAACAATTATTAGGTATCCTTCCGATTCTTTTGTTATAATCCCCTTTTCATATGCACCATAATTTGCAAAAGTTAATTCAAATAAATTTTCAAAATTTGGAGTTGAATACCTCTTTATCTTTTCATATGTTTGAGTTAAATCACTATTTGGGAGAGTTATAATAATTTTACAGGTTTTCATTAATTTAAGCTCACCTGATACAGGATTATATTGTATGGGAGAAATTTCAACTAATGCAAATCGTCTAGATCGTATCTCTCCTATCTCAACAATTTTTGCAATATTTTGTGGTACAAATTCATTGGTAGAATAGTAATTATCATCAATTATGAACTCATTATCATATTCAGAGTTTTTTTCAACTGAAGGTTGAGCTGGAAGAATCTTGTTATAAAGATTTAGTTCATTAAGAGTAACATAATCCCAAGATTCTGACATAACTATCAATTCTGGGTCTGATTCATGTGGAATCTCTACCATTTTTCTAATCATTGGTAATTTTGCTTGCCCATTTTCAAAAGAAAAACCATAACCAGGTAATATCACAGAGGTAAACAATCCTTTATCTGTATAAACAGTGTCAAATTCAAATTCATCAAGACTTACAGTAATTTCGATTGTTGTCTTATCAATATTAATTGCATTAAATCCAAAATCAATGGACTCTTCATTTGTTTTATATAATTTCATTGATGTATTGGAGGTTCCAAAAACATTCGGGCCTGATGCTAAGATTAGTATTACTACTACTCCAAGTATAACAATGATTTTATTATTCATCCTTTCAACTCATAAATTGTCTATATTATCAATCTTTCAAAAAAAGGGAAAAAATGAATGAATCTCTCTAGTACCCTTAGAAACATCGAGTTCATAGAAAATCTTTCACGTGGGACAATAAATAATAATGGATTTGACCATTCGCTTTCAAAACCATTTACACAATCCACAGCTTTAGCTTTTATGTTATAATAACCTTCTTCAGAATATGTGTGACATAGTTCTATTGTTGAATTAGGTGAATCACATTCTGTTTCAAAGGTATTTCCATCGTCCCAGTCAATAATGTATTTAATCTGATCTCCTTCAAAATCAGTTGATAGGAAAGTCCAACAATATTCAGTTCCAGGTATTCCTCTATTTGGACCATCTATTTCTGGTGTTGTTGGTGGTACATTTTCAATAACATTTGCCATTGATATGTCAGGATTGCCCCAAAGTGCCCCCCACTCAAACATTTCAAAATGATCATAATACCAATAACCATTTGTATACATCTCATGTAGAGCATATTGATGAGCTTGACCTTGTGTATAATCTCCAGATGTACAAGATGTTGTAAAGAAATAATCCATAGATTGGCTAGATCCATCAGTTGGGTCATCCCAACCAGGCATTCCATATGCTACCTTGGTTGCACCTAAAAAACCAACTGCACCTTGTTCCATCATGGCTTGACCAAGATTAAATTCATCGGTATCAGAATTACTACATGAATCAGCAAAAATGATTGCTGGATATTCGTCATTAAGGAAAGAACAGGTATCTGTACCAACAAAATGTCCATGAGTAAAATACAACCAGGTTGCGTCAGGTGATCCATGACCTGCCCAGTTAACAAAAGCATAACTACCATTAGACCATATATCTTTTACATTGTTCCAATCAAGATTATAATCCATTGGATAAGTGGTATATCCTTCTTCATACATCTTTGTCATTTTCCAATTATTCATCCATGGATGTAGTTCAGAATTTGTCTTATATTCCATAAGAACTGCATTATCTGTACGTGGATTTGGATCGTCATTCCAGAAAAATGAACCAAGTAAGAGAATATTTCTCTTAAATGATGGATTAGTATTCATCTCATATACTACAGATTTTTCACAAATATTTTCAACAATGGATGGATCACTCCAAGGGATACGTCCAACACATACCTCGGTGGAGAAATCAATTTGATCATCATATGTTTCACCGTACTTATGGTCTATATCCATATCCCATGATTGATCGTCAGGAAGTGAGAGTTCGGCATAGTAGTAATCAGTTTCTGGTTGTCCATATCCTACGTTCTGGTAGCAACGTCTCATAGGTACATCATCGTAATTCCCAATTAAACAAACATCCAAAATTCCCCATTCCTCAGATGGGTATTTCTCTCGGAGGAAGTTTCTCATCTTTTCAGCTAAATCATAACCATTATAATTAGAATCAATCCAAGATGTTGTGACAACATTTACACTCCTTCCTTTTTCTTCCTCCCATTCAACTAATGGAGTGACAGATGAAGTCAATGAATCAAGTGTGATTATTACATAATCATACATTTCCTTGCTACCAGCACCTTTTGGATACCAGTCTTTAGCTTCATTATAGTTGTACACTATTTTTTCTGCTGCTGGTTTTGTTTTTTCATTGTAATCTACCATTATATCATCATATGTAAAACCATCTTCAAATGTATAACTAATAGAAACAGTAATATCTGCATTATATATCAGTTGACCAGACATTGGTTGATAATAGAAAGGATTGACTCTTATATCAACAAGATTATATTTTCTAAAACCAGCTGTTTGTACAAATTCGACAACAGAAGCAGGATATAAATTATCATTATCATATACGGATTCATAATTTTCTTTATATTCCATTTGATCTTGTTTATAAATTTCAGGGTCTTCCTGACCTATTACTCTGGGTAAATCTACAGGCTTGATATTGTAGCTACCCTCAAGTATTACACTTTCCCCACAATTAAAAGACACATCTTTGAAAATTGCTCCGGGTGGTATTGCAACTGAAAAAATCTTTGATGGTAAATTTGGTTTACCAGGTATTAGATTACGTCCAAAGTTCTCAAGTGTAACTTCATCCCCTATATCACTTTGAACTATTTCGTAATCTCCTACTGAGATTGTTACAGTAATTTCTCCATCATCAATCTCAAATAAACTAATATTTTCAGTTATTTTTGTATTATAATTAGTCGTGCTGGCACCCGCAAAAACACTACCAATCATTAAAATACTAATTAAAATTCCAATTACTACTTTCTTCATAATTCACCTCCGATTAACAATTGTTATTTGTTATATTTATATTATATATAATAGTTGTGGAGGATTTTATTATTTTCTAAAGAAAATTAAAGAAAAATGAGAAGAAATTGTTATTTCTTCATTATTTCAAAGATTATTTGAATAGGTTTTAAGGGTTGATATATTTTTTACATTATTCCAAGTAGATATCTAATCATCGGAAATAAATTTGGAAACCGTTGGAATATCTGTTCCAGTATAAGATTTTCAACTGATCTAGATCTACTTATCTGAAAATCAAATGTTCCAATTTCGCTAATGGCACCTTTTGTATCTATAGCTTTTACCTTAATTGTGAATCGGCCCTTCTTTGTCCATGTATGGTCAAATATTTGCTCTTCACCAGATGGAAACGGCCCTTCATCTCCACTACCAGCATTTCCCCAGAAAATATCATACCATACATCCTGACCATCAGGGTCAGTTGTAACAACTGTAAAATCATAAGGAACTCCTATTTTTCCGGATGTTGGTCCAGAAATAGTTGGAATATCTGGAGGCGTATTTTCAACAATTGGAAATACCATTACATCTGACCATTCGCTTTTTCTACCCCATTCATCTCTTGCTATAACTGTTATATCATAGTCTCCTAACTCAATCCAAGAATGAGAGGATGATGCAGTTTCTCCTGAGTTGTATGGTCCTTCCCATTCACTAAATTCACCATCTCCCCAATCAAACATATAAAATATCTGATCTCCATCAGGATCTATCGTACTGGCAAAGAACTCACATTCATCTTCTGGTACACCATGATCTGGTCCATCTGGAGGATCTGGAGCTTCTGGTGGATCACTTATTGCAACAGGGGCCATTGTTAGATCAGGATTACCCCAAAGTGCGCCCCATTCAAAAGTTTCCAACCTTTCGTAATACCATAGACCATTGTTATACATCTCCTGTAATGCATATTGATGAGCTTGTCCTTGAGTATAATCACCTGATGTACAACATGTTGTAAACCAATAGTCAAGCGATTGGCTTGAACCATCATAAGGATCATCCCAACCATGCATACCATATGCTACTTTAGTGGACCCTAAGAAGCCAACAGCTCCCTGCTTCATCATCATCTGACCTATATTATTGTGATCTGTGTCAGAATTACTGCAAGCATCAGCAAATACAATAGCTGGATAGTCATCATTTAAAGAGTCGCATGTATCTGTATTAACGAACGCTTGAGATGGATAATATTCATAACATGCAGTCGGAGATCCATGTCCTGCCCAGTCCACAAAAGCAAATGAACCTTCTGACCAAACCTCTTCTACCTTAGCATAACTTACATCATAGTCACATTCATATGAAGATTGAGCCTCTTCATACATTTTTAACGTTGTCCAATCCTCCATCCAGGGATGAATTTCTGGATCTGTTTTATACTCCATAAGAACAGCATTGTCAGTATCAGGCCAGAAAAAAGTACCAATAAGGAGAATATTTTTCTTAAAATCTGGATCATCTGTCTGCTCATAAGCAATTGATTTCTGACATATATCCTCAACTATATCAGGATCACTCCATGGAATTCTTCCTACATTTACTTCTGCATGAAAATCAATTGGATCAGAATCCTCACCATATTGATGATTTCCATTAGCATCCCATGATTGACTGTCTGGAAGAGAGAGCTCTGCATAGTAGTAATCAGTTTCAGGTTGGCCGTATCCTGCATTCTGTGCACAAAGTCGCATTGGAACATCGTCATAAGCTCCTATTAAACAGACATCAAGAATGCCCCATTCATCAGTTGGGTATTTTTCAAGTAGGAAGTTTCTCATTTTTTCAGCTAAATCATAACCGTTATAACTAGAATCAATCCAATCTGTTGTAGCAACATAAACACTTTTTCCTTTAGATTCTTCCCAATCAACCAAGGCTTCTACAGAAGAAGTCAAAGAGTTAAGTGTAATAATAATATAATCATTAGTCTGTCTTCCAGATATAACTATAGGATACCAATCCTTTGCTTCATTATGATTATAGACAAAATGTTCTGCCCATTGTTCAGTTTCTATATTGTTATCATTCATAATTTTTTCAGGAGAAAATCCTTCAGGATATGTATAACTAACAGTTATTGTAAACTCAGGGAAATATGTTAATTCACCTGAAATTGGTTTATATGAAAATGGTATTACTCTTGCATCCACAAGATTATATCGTCTATAGCCTCCAGTTCTTACAAATTCTACATTAGAACTAGGATAGGTTTCATCAATATTATAGACACTTTCGTAGTTATCTTGATATATTTTCTCTTCTTTTTCACGTACTAATGGATCTTCTTTTCCAATTACTTGAGGAAGTTCACATGGTAAAACATTATAACTGTCTTCTAGAACAATACCTTCACCAGTATAAAATTTAAAATCAACAAATTCTGAACCTGGCGGAATAGCAATTGAAAATATCTTTGCTGGTAAATTTGGTTTACCTGCAACAAGGTAATGACCAAAGTTATCAACTTTTATATCTACTCCCTCTCCAATATTTTCAATTTCATAATTTCCTATTTCAATTGAAATCGTTATTTCTCCGTCTTCAAATTCAATATCGTTTGTTACTACTGTAGCGCTTGTCAGTACACTACCGATCATCAGCATACTTATTAAAATTCCAATTACTACCCTTTTCATAATATACCTCCAATTAACGATTGTTATTTGTTATTCCTTTAGTGTATATAATATTTATGATAAATAAACTTTTATTACTTATTTAACAAAATATATATAAATATGAAGAAAAAAAGGAATTATCTCACAACCATAACAGGTTTATGAGCATATTGTACGACTTTATTTGCAACACTACCAATTAAATAACGCCCAATCTTACTTGTACCCTTACTTCCTAAAACTATTAGATCAACATTTAACCTATTTGAAGTATCAATAATTCTTACAGATGGGTCTCCTTCCTCAATTATTCCTGTAACAGTAAATCCTTGCTGACCAATATCGCTAATTATTTCATTAACCATATTTTCAGCTTTTTTCTTCATTGTCTTATACATATCATTATCAACAAATGTCTTATCAGAAGGACTTGGGATAACTGCTAATAGAAGAAGTTCTCCTCGTTCATCAAGAAGAGATATAGACCTAGCCAAAGCCTGTTTAGAACCTTCAGATCCATCAAAACCAACAAGAATTTTTTTCATAATCTATTTTTTTCTCCAAACTGAACCCTTGGAGGTATCTTGTATTTCAAATCCTATGTGATCTAACTCTTTTCTTATAGAATCAGCAGTTGTCCAATCTTCTTTAATACGGGCATCTTCTCTAATTTTTAGTAGTAAATTAATTAAATTCTCAATGTTTTTTTCCTTTACATCCTTTTTATATTTATATACCAACTTCTGAACTTTTTCAAAAAGGACTTTTTCAGCTTTACCATCAACTAAACTTGGTTGAAATAATGTTAAAATATTTCCTAACTTTGTAAATATGCCAAGGGCATAAGCACATACCTTACTTTCTGGATTGGAGTTTTCTTCAAAAAATTTGTTGCTTTTATTTACAAATTCAAAAATAGCAGAAACTGCAAGAGGTGTATTAAAATCATCATCCATTGCTTTTTCAAAATCTTCTTTAAATTCTTCAATAATGTTAAGATAGGGTTTATCGTTTGATGACAATGATTTTTCATCTAATTTATCAATTTTTAAATTATTAGAAAAATTTTCTAATTTTTCTTTAAGTCGATGAATTCGTATAAGACCTTTTTTAGCATTTGTTAATGCTTTTTCATTGAAATCTGGTGGACTTCGATAATGAGCTTGGGATAAAAAAAGACGAACAACTTCTGGATCCCATTTTTGCAATAGGTCTTTTACATTAATTATATTTCCAAGAGATTTTGACATCTTCTCACCATCTATTGTAAGAAGACCTATATGCATCCAATAATTTGCAAAATTTTTACCTGTTGCTGCTTCAGCTTGAGCTATTTCATTTTCGTGATGTGGAAAACGAAGATCCATCCCTCCACCATGAATGTCAAATGGAAGACCTAAATGTTTTCCACTCATAGTTGAGCATTCAATATGCCACCCAGGTCTACCTTTTCCCCAAGGACTATCCCATGAAGGTTCACCAGGTTTGGATTTTTTCCAGAGTGCAAAATCAAGTGGACTGTGTTTTTCTTCGCCTGATTGGATTCGTGCACCACCCATTAAATCATCAAGTTTTTGTCCTGAAAGTTTGCCGTAGTCCTTAAATTTGTTAACAGAAAAATAAACATCACCTTCAGACTCATATCCATAACCCTTGTCAATTATATTTTCAATCATCTTAACCATATCTGGTATAGTTTCAGAGGCTTTTGGATATAAATCTGCCCTCCTTATGCCAAGTTGATCTAAATCATCAAGACATCTATCCGTAAATCGTTGAGAATACTCAAGTGCATCAACTCCTTCCTTGTTTGCTGCTGCAATTATTTTATCGTCAACATCTGTAATATTCTGAACATAGGATACATTATATCCTTTATACTCAAAGTACCTACGTATTAAATCAAATGCAAAATAAGTTCTTGAATGACCAATATGTGCATCACTATAAACAGTCATGCCACATACATACATCTTTACTTTTCCTTTTTCAACAGGTATGAATTCTTCTTTTTTTCGTGTTAAAGAATTGTATATTTTTAAAACCATTTATTTGTTCAACCTTTTATCCACAAATAGGGGGAAAAATATATACTTTACTGTAAAGTTTTCCAAATAATTTATAAGTATAACTTTTATATCAAAAAAACAGGGAGTTCATATGAAAACTACATTTAGTATAATTAAAGCAGATGTTGGTGGATGGCCGGGTCATGCATTAGTCCATCCAGACCTTGAGGATATTGCACGGAAGAAACTAACTGAAGCAAAAAAAAAGAAATTACTTATTGATTTTCATGTAACTCATTGTGGAGATGATCTTGAACTAATTATGACACACACAAATGGTGTTGATGCAAAAGAAGTTCATAGCCTTGCTTGGGATACTTTTTGTGAAGCAACGGAAATAGCTCGCAAACTTGGTCTATATGGTGCTGGACAGGATTTATTAAGTGACGCATTTTCTGGTAATATAAAAGGTATGGGCCCAGGTATTGCAGAGATGGAATTTACTGAGAGGAAAGCTGAACCAATTATTGCATTTATGATGGATAAAACCGAGCCGGGGGCATTTAATTTTCCAATTTTTAAGGTTTTTGCTGATCCGTTTAACACAGCTGGTCTTATCATCGATCCTTCAATTCATGATGGTTTTGTTTTTGAAGTATGGGATATTCAGGAACATAAGAATGTGTTTTTAAAATCACCTGAGGAAATGTATGATCTGTTAGCTCTTATTGGTGCAAAATCTCGGTTTGTTATCAAACGGGTATTTCCAAAAAAGAGTTCAAAGTTACCTTCAGATGAACCAGTTTCGGTAATTTCAACTGAAAAACTTTATCAAATCGCTGGTGAGTATGTTGGAAAGGATGATCCGGCAGGTGTTGTTCGTGCACAATCTGGATTACCCGCAGTAGGTGAGGTTCTTGAGGGATTTTCACTTGGTCATCTTGTTTCAGGTTGGATGAGAGGATCGCATAATGGTCCATTAATGCCAGTTTCAGTAAATAATGCACAATGTACAAGATTTGATGGTCCACCAAGAGTCACAGCGCTTGGATTCCAACTTAAAGAAGGTAAAATTACTGAGCCAGTTGATTTATTTGATGACCCTGCTTTTGATATTACAAGAAAAGAAGCTCAACATATAACTGACTATATGCGAAGACATGGTCCATTTGAACCACATCGATTGCCAATGGCAGATATGGAATATACTACCTTACCAAAAGTCTTTAAGAAGCTTGGAACGAGGCTTAAAAAAATTCAATAAAACCAGGTTATGGTAATTTTCTTGTAGATTGCCCATCTTGCGGGACATTATCAAGGTTTATCTGTTGATTAACAATCGAACGTTTTTGCTCTAAAGCTTTTGTTATCTCTTTTTCTATATCTTTGGTGCTGATACTGACCCAGCGGATATTGTCATGTTCAAAAAGCTCATGTAATGGAAATCTTCCATCCCATGGCTCCCATGGTTTCTGTAAGGTCATACTACTAATTGCACGAATGTTTGTTGCTCCCACTTCTCCAATAGCATTTGCAAATGGCAATAAACGATTATTAGGAATAGCAACGCCAACAGTTTGTAAGAATTGTCCAATAGGTTTCACAAGTATTGGAATCCGCATTATATCCTCTATTGGTTTTACACGAATTACTCTAAAAAGTGGAGAGGGCTCAATATTTTCAGTAGTACCATCATAAATTACAAGCCATTGATGAGTTGCCGATGGGAAAATCTTTACTGGGTCGCCCATCAGTTCTTTCTTTAAATATTGATGATAACCATCAAGTACCTGCATTTTACCAGAATTAACTCCCTTTGGGAGAGCAATAGATGTAGTCTCCATCTCATCAGCGAGTAACTCAGCAAAATTTAAAGGATCAACTTCTCCACCTGACTCAACAAATATTTCTTGTGGTGAAAAGCATCCCTGCTGATCCCATGCTGTAACATCAAGTGATACAAGTTCAGCAATCTGGCTAGCTCTTTCTTCATCCATATAATCTCTAGCAATTGTAATAAAGCTGAACTTATGCCAGTGACCTGCAATAGGAATATTATGTCTTTCAGCAAGTTCTGTTAAACTAATTCTGGCCTGTTCTCCACCTGTTGCACGGACAATATCAGATTTTGAAAAAAGAAACTCTTTAACTTCTTTGTTTCCACCTTCAAAAGGTAAAATTGCAATGCTATATGCAAGTTGAGGGTCTACTTCCTCAATAGATTTTGCGTAAAGTGCACCAAATACAGGTTCCTCAGATGGTACCTTTATCCAAGATGCAGCATCGATGAGTTTATCTAAAATCATTTCAAAAGCAGCAATACCAAGAATATTTCCTGCACAAATATGTCCAATTACTGCCGGATCATAGTTTGAATGGCTTACGTTGATTTCACCATAAGCTTTAACTAGGCCATCTCCTAATTCAGAAAATTCCTTATAATCATCAGGTTTAAGTTTTCCAAACAAAGGAAGATTTTCTTTTCTAAGAATGCTCATAAAATGGTCAAAACCCCAGGATTCAATCATTTCCAAGGAAAAACCAGTAACAGTCGGTAGAACCTCTCTAGCAATTTTTCTACCCTTATATTCTGGGTCCATCCACATATTTGTGACTTTATCTATTACATTTAAAACAGTTGGAATATCAATTTTGAGAAGATAATCCTGCCGCATTTGTTTAATATTATCTAATATTTTGGTGAGAGAATCAACTGTAAATATAGGTTTTCTAAGTTCAATATTGTTACCGATATCTTCATATGAAAATTCTAAATTATCTTCAAGTCCAAGCTCTGGATTCCAGAAGTGACAATCAATAATTTTTCCCATAAATTAAACCTCAAATTCAACAGGGATTTGACTTGCAGTATTTACCAATTCCTGCGCTGCCTTTGTTTGATCAAGAATTACTTTAGAATCTCCCTCAACAGTAAACATACCTCTAATTAGACCTCGAATAGGGTCTAATTCTTTATTTATCACTTTCTTCCAATTGGAGTAAGGTCCTTTGAAAATAAATGCTGCTGTTTTATTATCTTTTACGATATATGCATCCCTACATTTTCCATGCCATAAATCTACATAAAAAATTACTTCTTCTTTTAGTTCTTCATCTGCCGTTATAACAAAAAGAAAATCACCTTCCCAATCTTTTGCAACTTCTTCATAAACTTTATTTTTATTTAGTTCTTCTTTGAAGATCTTAATCCATTCATCTGATGGAAAACGAATCATCTAGTTATTCCTCCTGCTCCATTAGATCAGCCATTACAGCTGCACAACCTCGTCCTTCAACACCAGGAAGACGAGATACCTCAATATCTAGAACTGGACCCTTACGGTTACATGCTGGACAACGCTCCATTAGTTTGACTTTATCACCAGTTATAATAAATCCAGGATAACTTTCAGGAATTGGATCAATGAAAGCGAAACGACCGAATTTATCGTAACCAATAGAATTGAGGTTTTCATCTAAGACAAGTGGAATAATTGTTGGAGGGACATGCTTATAATGTCCTTCACAACTTAAAAATACAGAGCTGCACTCAGACATTGCATAAACATCATGGAAACGATCTTGTGGAATACCTAGAACATTTTCAACCTTTTCTCTAAAGGTTTCTTCAGGTGTACGTTTATCCTCTTCAGCTTTCCATCCACCACCAGTAAGAACTTGACTATCTGGTAATTTTACTTTTCTATCTTCTTTTATCATTCTCCCCATAATTCTATTTAACCAAAAAGGTGGACCAGCAATATTGGCTCTTTTTCCTTCTTTTTCTAAATTTTCTAAAAGACTAATTATTTTATTATCAGATCTCTTCAGTACTATTGGGCTGAGTTTAGACATAGCTTTGGCCTTAATTTTTTCTTTAATCCCAATAGTTTCTGCTCTTTGCATCCGTAAATATTGTGTAGTTATCTTCATATCTTCAAGTGCCACATGGATATTTTCAGAGTTGTACAAATCATAGGCAATTCCAAATAAACTTGCAATTGTAAGATTAGTTAACCTTGGGTCTGGTATCAATAATACAACTGTGTCATTTGGATTATAATCCATTAATTCAACAACAGACCTCATAGCATTATATTTTAAACGATTCCACGAACCATTATCACGTGGAATAAAACTAAAACGACCACTAGTACCACTAGTAAACATAATACTGACACCTTTTTTGTTAAACTCTTCAATAACGTTATCATGATCTGGAATTTCTGTTCTAAACGTCGGCATCGGTGTTGTTCCAGTATATACATTATCTAACCACTTAAGAAATCCCTTGCCCTCGGGATAATCCTTAAAAAATGAGTCTGGGAGTAATGGGAGTTTATTGAAATCTTCCTTAGATGTTATAGTATCTGGTGTAACGTTATTAACCTCACATAAACGACGATATAATGAATTATTTTCAAAGTGGTGATTAAAGCTATATTTAATAGCATTAAATGTTAAATCTAGGGACTTTTGATAGTCCTCAAAATAGGTTTTTTGTGTGAAAAGAGCCTTATCAATCGGCGTCCAGTTTTCTTTTGGTGGAATGAACTTCTCCATCCTTTTTTGAAACTCTAACTCTGCTTTCGATATCATATTATCATCCTTATTTTAATCTTCAAATTCATCAGTAATTTCTTTTAAAGATACAATTACTCCATCAAGTGGTTTTATTAATTTAAGGGCTTGCATTTTACTTCCCTTTACTTTTAATCTGTTTTTTAAAACTGCTATTCCCAGACTCATTTTGCCTTGTAGCACGCTTTTATAAGTTCCATAGTTACCTCTTATTTCATAAGTGGCCTCTTTTTCATCAAAAGTATCACCAGTATTTACAATAAAATGGATTAATTTCCCACCCTCAAGTTCTAGGTAAAAATTCATTGTTATATCATCAGGAGGAATATGCTCTACGACTCCAAGTAATGAAGTAGTAATGCTTTTTAGATCTTTTACTGGATCTAGTTTTTCAAGTATATATTTTTTACCAATCTCAATCCATTCTTCGGAGAGAAACTTTACCATTATAATTCCTCTCCTAAAACTGTTTCAAGCAATTCCTTAAACAATTCTTGTTCTTCCTTTGAAATGCCTTCAGCTAATGGATATAGAACATGTTCCTTTCGATAAATACCTTTGAATAAATAATTAAGAATTGTGAGTACTTTGCCCATTACTAAAGATTGCTCCATTGAATCAACTACTATCTTACTAATCCTATCGCATACATCTGGATCATTATGGTCATAATAATAATCATATTCCATATATGCAAACTTACCATGATCCAAGGGTGTAATGAAACCAAGAGAATGTTCAACGTTTAATTTATCTCCCATGTCTGAAAACATTTGAATCCAATTCAAATAATGGTTTTCATCTCCAGTCCACATAGCGCCTCCAGGCCCCATAAACATTTGTTGTCTCAACATTCGTGTTGGTAATATTCGAAATGCATGAAGCCAAACAATATCAGTCATTTCTGGCTTGGAATAAACTTTTTTGAAAAATTCCTGTAAATCATCATCAAAAACCTTAGAAACATTTTCAGGTGAGGGATCTAAGGCTTTTTCCAAATGGTCTCTCATTGGGCCTGCAAATATGGCGTTTAGAGGGTCTTCCTCTTCTGAAAGAATCTTCATAAATTCACTATCTTTAAGAGTTGAAAATCTAGGAGCTCCTAATATAAGGCTCTTCATCAAAGATTGGTCAATAGTATAATCTACCATATCTTCAACTATTTTTTTATCATCTTGATTGCAAATAACAGAAACTACATAGTTTAGTTTGAGATAATTTTTACAAACATAATCAAAGTCTTTTGAAATCTGTAGTGTTGGACTTAGGAATTCAGCAAGATATTTACGTGAAAGAACAGCAAGTGATAGTCCTACACCACGCTTTCCTAATTTAATCAAAAGTCTATAAGCATCTCTTAGGTTATCAAATGGAACAAGAACAACTTCTTCGTCATCAAATATAGGATGAAGTTTAACAACTGCTTCAGTTACAATATTATGAGGCGTAAGAGATAGGTTGGTGAAACCAGGTTCAGTAGAATATGGGTTATTTCTTTCCCAATCACTATGTTTTTTGATATCTCCTTCATCATCTACAGTTGTTAAATCAATGAAATTATCTGCAAAAGCACCATACCTATTACCCCAAGTGGAAATAATACCTGTTGTTACAATATTAGAACATACATGGGCTCCTGCTTCTGCGGCTAATGCTCTCAACTTATTCTTAAGAGCTTCTTTTTGCAGTTCAAACATGGTTATACCTGCACCTACTGTTGCAGTACAACTCTCAGGATGAATCTCAAGTTTTCTTAATCTATAAAGATCGATAACAATTCCTTGCTCAAGGCTAAGACCTTTTGCTAAAACTGTTGGTGCAGCAGCTGAAAAAGCTGTTCCACCACTTCGTGGTAAAAAAGGGATATTATTTTTATTTGCAAACCTTATAATCTTTGATACTTGCTCTGTATTTTCAGGCATTACAATATAATAATTTAATTTAGTATTAGAAGGAAGTATTGACATAGTATATGATGCAATTATACAAGGGTCATTAGTCGCCCATTCCTCACCGACAATTTCGCGAAGTCCTCTAAGAATATCATCCTCAGATACATTCTGAAATTCATTCTTATCAAAATTATCAACAAAATCCTTTAATGCTTTCGCAACTTTCTCTGGTCGTAATTGTGTAGTAAAATTACATTGCTTATCACAAATTCCGCAAAGAGAACAGGAGTTAACAATATCAATAAGTTTCTCTGTTGGTTTAACTCGACCTGAATCTAATTGCTGCACAAGTTCCATACGTCCCTGTGGCCAATATGCTAAAAAACCATGTTTTCTACCTGCAGGACAAACACCACTTTCAAGAAAATCAAATCTACACATACCACAATGGGTACCTTTTTTTGCAATTTCCACTGCGTCTTTAAATGATATTTTTTCTACGGCTATGGCCTTATCTGATGTCATTTTATCCCCCAAAACAGTAACTTGTAAATAAGAATTGATAGAATTTTTATTATTAAATCTTTTTATCAATTGATAATTAAAAATATTAGATAAAAAATCTTCATTTTTTTCAATAATTTTGTTAATTTAAATAGTTACCAATCTTAATATTCCGTTTCAATTTCTCTTAAACAACTATTTAATTTATCCATTGGTTTTACAAACTGTAAAGCTTTTACTTTATCTCCCTTAATTTTTACTCTATTTTTTATTAATGCAATTAGTGTGCCCATTTCTCCTTTTAAGATTTGAACAAAAGTATCATAATTTCCTGTTACAACAAATTCAGCATCTTTTTCAAGTAATGAACCTGTTTGATCAAGAAGCATTTCTGTAATAATACCATTTTTTACTGCAATATAAAAGTATACACTTTTACCATCTGGTGGAATATTATCAATTACATTAATTAAAGAGGTGGTGGCTTTTTTCAAATCTTTTTCAGGATCTAATTTTTCAGAAGTAATTTCTTTTGCTGTTTTAATCCACTCATCAGATAAAAATTTCATTAAATTATATTATCCTCCAACAACAGTTTGAACCATTTCACCTAGTATTTTCAATTCATCATCAGATAGTCCCTCAGGCATTGGATAAAACAAATGTTCTTTTCTGAATAATCCCTTATGAAACACATATTCAATAGGCAGTAAACCTTTGATTTTAAGTTCCATTTGTAAAGTTTCTACAATTGCTTGATTTAAACGATTATGTGAGTCAGGGTCTAGATGATTAAAATAGTAATCATATTCAACAAATGCAAATTTTCCATTTTCAAGAAAACTAATAAAACCTAAAGCATTTGATAGTTTATGTTTATCACCAATTGTTCTAAGCATATTATTTAGCTCTATTATTTTCTTTTTATCTGCAACAATGTAGCCACCTCTTAACATAAACATCCTTTGTCTCATGAGTCTACTTGGTAATATTCGAAATGCATGAAGCCAAACAACATCAGTCATTTCAGGTTTGGAATAAACCTTTTCAAAGAAATCTTGCAGATCTTCATCATATACTTTTGCTATTTGTTTGGGTGAAGGGTCCAATGCTTTTTCAAGATGGTCCTTCATAGGTCCTGCAAATATTGCCTTTAATGGATTTTTTTCTTCTGAAAGTATTTTTAAAAATTCACTTTCTTTTAATGATGCAAATCTTGGTGAACCAAGAATTAAGGTTTTCATCATTTTTTGATCAATTATTACATCAGCAAGTTCTTCTACAACCTTTTTATCGTACTTATCACAGACAACATCAACCATAAAGTTGAATTTAAGATAGTTTTTTGCAATATATTCAAAATCCTCTGCAATGTCATTTGTTGGGCAAATAAATTCAGAAAGATATTTACTTGAAATAACAGCAAGAGAAAGTCCAATATTTCTTTTTGCTAGTTCTAATGCTAGATCAAGAGCGTCATCAAGTTTTTCAAATGGAACTAAAACTGCTTCTTCATCTTCAAATATTGGATGTAATTTCACAGTTGCTTCAGTTATAATCGTTGAAGGTGTTAATGTTAGATTTGTAAAATTATTATTTGTAGAATAGGGATTTGTCAAATCTTCATCACTATGATGAATAATATTTCCTTTTGAATCAACAAGTGTTGCATCAGTAAAATTATCAGATCCCCATCCATAAGTATTACCCCAAGTTGAAATAATTCCAACTGATGCAATATTTACACAAACATGAGCTTCTGCTTCAGCAACAAGGGCACGCATACCATGTTTATATGCTTCTTTTTGAAGCGCAAATGCTGTTACTCCAACACCAATTTTTGCAATTTTGTTATCTTCATCAATTTCAATTTTTTTAAGTCGTCTAAGATCAAATATAATACCTTTTTCAAGACTTACAGCTTTTGCAAGAAGAGTTTCTATAAACATCGCAAGTAATGTTCCATTTCCTCTGGGAAGATAGGGTATATTGTATTTATCTGCATATTTAACAATCTCAGCTACTTCTTCTGTTGTCTCAGGCATGACAACATAAAAATTCACTCCAGCATCTGGAGTAATAATGGTTTTTGTATAAGATACAATGATTGCAGGATCATTTGATACCCATTTTTCTCCAACTATTGAGCGGAGTTCCTGTAGTGTTTTATCTTCAGGAATTTTTTCAAATACCTTATCATCTAATTTATTAACAAATTCTTTCAATGCATTAGCAACTTTCTCAGGTCTTAGATGAGTAGTAAAATTACATTGTTTATCACATATTCCACATACTGTACAAGAATTAGCAATTCTTTTTAATTCTTCAGTTGGTTTTATTTTATCTGAATATAGAGCTTTTACAATTTCCATTCTACCTTCAGGCCAATATGCAGCAAAACCGTGTTTTTTACCTGCTGGACAAACACCTGATCCAAGAAAATCAATCTTGCACATACCACAATGGGTACCTTTTTCAGCAATTTTTACAGCTTCTTGTAAATCTGATTTTTTCGTAGTTAATAATTCATCTTTTGACATTATACCCCTCAATTGTTGATTGTGAAGTTTTCCTGAATAAATTGTTGTTATTAAATGTTTCTTCATAACAGATTTACAATTATATTTATAAAAACGAATATAAAAGTGTAAAATTGTGTCAATAAACTATAAATATAAATGAAGTATATTATTATATAAAAGTGAGAATAAAATGGTAGTTCAAACCCCAAAAGAAGTTTTTGCAAAACAAGTAAAAGATTTCATGAAACAAAATTCCGTATATTTCATTAGAAACAATGAAAGATTTAGAACAAAGTTAAAGATGAATCGAAGACAACTGTCATATGCTATTAGATACTTAGAAAAAATTGGTTTTCTAGTATCATGGAATGAAAAGGTATACCAAAAATCAAATGGCTAAAAACTATAACACAGGTTAATTTATTTTTTAAAAATTAATAACCTTATAATATAATTTTAAATTTATTCTCACTAAAACCAAAAGTAATAAAATGTATTATAATTTTCTTGAAACGATGAATAAAAATCCATTTAATATTTGTACATTTAACTCTAATTCAAATTGTAATGAATGCAAGAATCAGGATAAGTTAGATTGTAAACTTGATAAAAATCAACAAAAAATATCAATGTTAGCAGTATCTTCATCTCTTATAATTGGAGTTTTTGGATTAATTATTACTGGTTTAATAATTGGTAATTGGCAGATATTGATATTGTATATTGTATTTATTTTTCTGTTTTTCTTTGTAATTGAAATTCGACTTACTTGCACCCATTGTCCTTATTATGCTGAAAAAAGTAGACATTTAGATTGTCCTGGAAACAATATTTTCCCAAAGATTTGGAAATTTCGTCCTGAACCAATGAATCGTTATGAAAAATTTGGGTCAACTTTTGGTTTTATATTAATTAGTGCCATACCTTTACTATCTCAATTATATAGTATCTGGTTTTTTTTATCAAATAATCCAAATGCAAGTTGGGTATTAATTATTGCTTTATTTGGAGTATTAATAGCTACAATTCTCTCATTTTTAATGTTCTATTCCTTATTTCTTTTGACTTTTTGTCAACGATGCATTAATTTTTCTTGTCAGTTTAATAAGGTCCCAAAAGATTTAGTAAATGAATATCTTAAAAGAAATCCTGTGATAAAAAATGCATGGGAAAAAAGAAAAATTACTAATGGTAAAAGATAAATATTATAATCTTATTCAGGACTTACTCTATATATATTGGAGTTTATAAAATGGCAAGAATTCATGCGAGAAGAAAAGGGAAATCAGGATCAACTCATCCAGTAGATAGAAAAAAACCTCCTGAATGGAGCTCTTTAAATCCAAGAGAAGTCGAATCACGTATTCTAGAGCTTGCAAAATCTGGAAAATCTAAAGGTGAAATTGGTCTTATATTAAGAGATCAATATGCCGTTCCTGATATAAAACTCGCAACTGGTAAAAAGATAACAAAAATCCTTGAGGTAAATAATATTAAATCAGATATTCCAGAGGATTTAAGAAGTTTAATTCACAAGGCATTACAATTAAAAAAGCATATTGAAACAAATAAAAAAGATCTGAAAAACAAAAGGAATCTCCAACTTACTGAATCAAAGATTAGACGCCTCACAAAATATTATCATACTCAAAATCAACTTCCGAAAGGTTGGAAGTATTCTCCTCAGCAAGCAAAACTAATGTTTGAATAATTTTTTCTTCAGAAAAATCTATTTTTTCGACATTTGTCTATAATAATTTATAAATTTTTATAAATGAAGAAGCAAATTAGAGTACAGCTATATATTCTATTGTGGAGGTAAAAAAATTGAAAAAGAGGAAAATAAAGCTAGTCTTAATGATAGTACCACTATTGTTAACCATCTCAGCACTATCTGGGTGTATTGCAGCAAATGCAATACAAACTAAGCATTGGGACCATATAAACACTGAAGGAACAGGAGTCAGACTTTGGGGATTTTTAATTTTAGGTGAAAATTTCCATAATTGGGATGGATATTTTGTATATGATACAGAAAGCCACGATAACTGGGAGCTTTATGCTAATAGAGTAAAAGCAGATAATTATGACTCATTTAACTTCTACTCTGCAGATGTTTATAACCTAACTCGGACAACTCAATATCATTATAGAGCTGTTGGAGAAAATACAGAAGAAGGAGCTACTATTAGAGTCGGATTAGATCACACATTTATTCCAGGTGGTCCTCGAGTTATAGTAAAAGTTGTCTCTGATGTTGGTATTGATTCTGCTGTTCTTGAAGGGGAATTAACACACATGGGAGGCGCTGCATCTTGTGAAGTATTTTTTAGATATGAACCAGATCCAGATAATCTTGATATGGAAACTCCTCACGAAGAAATGACATCAACCGGTGATTTTAATTATGAAATCACAAGTCTTTCAAGCTGTCAAACTTATTATTATCGAGCAGTAGCAATTAATGATGCAGATACATGGGATAGTATTTATATATTCCAGGTTACACCAGGATTGCCAACTGTTGAAACCTATTTGCCTAAGGGCGTTACGCAAACTTCAGCATTATATCGTGGAGAATTATTTGATTTAGGAGGACCAGCTTCTTGTGAAGTTTGGTTTGAATATGGAGATGATAATCCAAATAATCTAGATGAAACAACAGATCCAATTACATTAACTGTTCCAGGAGAATTTAGTATTGAGGTTGATGGACTTAATTTAGATACTACTTATTGGGTTAGATCGGTAGCTAACAATGGATTATGCGAACATAAGGGAGAAATAAAGGAATTTAAGACCTTATCAGGCTTTGGAGAAACTGAATATAAAGAACTAAATCAAGCCACGATAAAAGATAGAATCCATACTCGTATTAAATCCTTAACATACAAAGGATTCAATATTCTAGGAATTCCCGAGGATGCACCAATAGAACTAATCATTGACAGTTATCCAATGTTAGGTCGGTTTATACAATATCTAGAATAAAAGTAGATATTACAAAAAACAAGAGGCAAACAAAACCTCTCCTCTTTTTTTTATTTTAAAAAATTACTAATGCATAACATTTTTTATATGAAGTTACTTTTCTTGTTACTTCTATGGCTGACGAACTAACAGAAATTGTTGAAAAAGCATCAGAAATAATTACATCAATTCCTAAATCAACCAAAATAAGAGTTATATCTCATTACGATGCTGATGGAATTACCTCTGCTGCAATTAATTGCACAGCTCTTTATCGAGCCGGATATGATTTTCATGTAACTTTAATGAGAAATCCATTTGATAAGGGTCTTGCTCGCGTATCAAAAGAGGAAAACGATCTCATTATTTTTTCTGATATGGGAAGTGGACAGATAGAAACAATTGAAAAAATGGATTGCAAAGCAATTATTATTGATCATCATCAATATCTCAAGAAAAAAACTTCAGACAATGTTCTTCAGATTAATGCAAATTTATATGGAATCAACGGCAATTATGAAGCATGCGGTGCGACCCTTTCATATGCTGTTGCAAAGGCCCTTGATTCTAAAAATATAGATTTAGTTTATTTAGCAATTGCAGGTGCAACAGGTGATAAACAATACATTGGTGGTTTTAGAGGATATAATAAAAGTGTTCTTGACGAAGGAATAAAAAATAGATTTCTAATAGAAAATATTGGTTTAAAACTCTATGGTAAATCATTATTTGATGCATTGTTTAATTCTATTGACCCATATTATCCTGGTTTATCCGGTGATGAGAAAGGAATTCTGGAGTTATTAAAAAAACTGAATATAGATAGTGATATTAAAGTTGAAAATCTAGATAGTAATAGAATTAAACAACTTCAATCTTATTTAATGTTACAACTAGTAAAAAGAGGTTGTGAAAAAAATATTCTTGAAACAATTATTCGACCTCGATTCTGGTCAGATATTTTAAATTCTGAATTAGAACGTTTTGCTGACCTTCTTGACTCATGCGGGAAAGGTGGACATCGCGGATTAGGTCTTGAATTATGTATGGGTGATAAACAGGCTTTCAGTGAAGCAATAGAACTTGAAAAAGAATACAAACAAAAAATTTTAAATGAACTTTTAAGACTTGAAAAAGATGGATTTATGGAAAAGAAAAGATTTCGTTATTTTTATAGTGAAGAGTCTTCTCTTGGAGGTGTTATTGGAGGTATTGCTACTAACTTTATCCTTGATAAAGAAAAACCATTACTTTCTATTGTAAAAAAAGATGATGAAATACATATTTCATGTCGTGGAAATCAATATTTAGTTAGTAAAGGTCTTGATTTAGGTCTTGCCATGAATGAAGCTGCAAAAAAACTTAGTGGTCATGGTGGTGGACATAAGATTGCTGCTGGTGCAACAATTGAATCTGATAAAGAAGAGATATTTCTTGAATCTGTTAATGATATTATTAATAATCAATTTGAGGAATAGAATGAATGTAAGGTGTGAAGTTGTAATCGATTTTGATGATTCTGAAAAAGCAAAAACAGTTTTAAGGTCTATTCGAGTTGATGACTTTGATTTTGTCAAGTCAAAAATTAATAATAATAGGTTAGAGGCAGCAATAAAGGCTAAATCTATATCGTCTTTGATTCATACACTTGATGATTATCTAGCATGTATTTCTGTTGCTATGAAAATTGTAGAAAAAAATTAATAATCTCATCCCCCTTTTTTCAGGTATGAAAAAGAATATCACAGATGTTTTGGAATGTCTCTGGCAGGTTGAGTCATCTCTTACAACTGCGAATAGTTATCTGAAAGATGCAAAAGATATGCTTAGGAAAATTGAAGAAAAACAAGAATGATTTAATTTTAATAATAAAGTCCTTTTAGTTTAGTTCTTCTAACGAGTCGTTTAATATCAGTAGAATGACATGATTTACATCGTGAAGCATCATTACTACCGGTGTCTACATGGCTAAACTCTTTCATGCAACAGTTACAATAGTACCAGAATATCATAATAATTCCCACCCCCTAAACTTTGACTATTATATCAATTTTTTCCTAAATCACTTTATTTGAAGAGTATAAAAAACGAGAGAGTTATGAATTTATATCACTTTGATTAATCCCAGCAGTCTTTCCAGTATTGGGAAACGTTCTAAAAACCAACTAAACAGAGGTAGGTTGAAATTGAACGGTTTGTTTTTTGGCATAGTTACCTCAAGTGTTCCATCTGGACCCTCAGCGCCAGATTCATCTTTGGCTTTAGCTGTGATGATATAGGTATCCTTTACAGACCAAGTATGATTCACAATTACTTGTGTACCAGACACAGAAAAGCCAGTCCATTCAGTGTTGCCATCTCCCCAATCTATGAAATATTTGACAGCATCTCCATCAGGATCCGTTGCTGTAAAGCTATAATCATAAGAAGTACCTGCATTTCCGTTTGTTGGACCCGTTATTACTGGAGCAGTAGGTAATTGATTTGTATAATCAAAAATATAGGCTGAACCTGCATCAGCTCCATTAGTGTTATCTTCTGCATAAGCACCAGAGATAGCAGTGTTACTACTAATTGAAACTCCCCAACCAAAAAAATCACCATCCTCAGCATCACCTGGTATCAATTTTTGTTGTTCTGACCATGAACTACCAGAACGGTAGAAAATATATGCTGCTCCTCGATCTGCACCACTACCATCTTTGTCAGGTGAAGAAACAATTATTCCATCTCCGTCAACCGATACAGATTTCCCAAATCCATCTCCGCCTTGGTTGTCACTAGCAGTAATTTTTTGTGTTTCTGTCATACTTGCCCATCCTGTTGTTGGTTTTTCAAATATATATGCAGCCCCTTCTCCACCTGCAGTCAGATCATGACCTGGTGAACCGCAGATAGCATAATCGTCATCAATTGCAACTGAGATTCCAAAGAGGTCAGCTGTTATGCCATCTGAAGCCGTAAGTGCTCCTTTACCATACCATGAAGATCCAACTAATTCATATATGTGAGCAGCTCCTATGTTGCTATTTGTTCCATATGCACCCATTATTACACAAGGCATGCTAATAGAAACAGACCAACCCAACTTGTTACTGCCAGTAGCACCTATTTTTGTCATTTGTGTCCATGTGGTACCTGTGCGTTTGAAAACATATGAAAATCCTTGGTCACTACTTTTTCCGGGTGCACCAATAATTGCATATTCGCCATCAATCGAAACTGATTTACCAAAAAAATCACCATCCTCAGCATCACCTGGTATCAATTTTTGTTGTTCTGACCATGAACTACCAGAACGGTAGAAAATATATGCTGCTCCTCGATCTGTACCACTACCATCCTCCTTATGTGCTCCAACGATTGCATAATCTCCATCAATTGAAACAGACCATCCAAACTCATCATTGGCTTGATAATCTGATGCAGTCAATTTTTGCTGTTGTGTCCAAGACGCCCCACCATATACAAAAACATATGCAGAACCTGCATTTGTTTGACCACTAATATCATCAAAATAAGAACCTACTATAGCATCATTACCATTTATTTCTACAGAACTACCAAAACGATCATCACCTGCTCCATCTGAAGCAAGTATCTTTTGTGTCTGTGTCCAACCACCTATTGTACAGACTTCGTTACTATTAACACTTCCAATTGTTGGTAAAATTGCAATGCCAATCAACAGCATACATACTAAAATACCTACTATTTCCTTTTTCATATTTTTCTCCCCCAAATCAATATTATAATCTGATATAGGATATATAAAGGTTACAATTACCAACCTATAGTTATTACATATGCTGATTTCATCTCTTAAAATATGAAGAAAAAGAGCATTTAAAGTAAATAGAATCGCCTAAAATCTGCTATCCCAACCGATGCAGAGCATCGGGGCATTACGCAGATTTTCAAGACGGCGATTCTTCATCAACTGATGTTAATGGAAATTCATACAATTTCATCTGTTTCTTTGAAACACC
>DAOVGR010000080.1 GCA_030672305.1 Thermoplasmatales archaeon
AGGGTACACCCTAAGCGGTGTGCCGCGTGCGACAAAAAAAAGAACGTTTAGCTAATCAAAAATAGGACGGCTTTTCATCTGCAGGCCTTACACTATCGTTTCAGTCCATGCAGTATTCTCAGCCGTAAAATAAAATTGATCAAAGTCTTTAATTTTTTTAATATTAACTTGCTTTTTCTATTACAACTCCAAAAGCAAACCGAGAGCAAATTTCATCATCTAATCATAAATTGTGATTATAACTAGTATTTATCCTGAGAAACTCTAATCATATTCTTTAGATTATTATTAGTGAATTTATTTAATGCTATTTTAACAGATTAAAGATAAATAACATGTTATTAATACAGATATATTTGATATACTCAGAGAGATAATATGAAATCAAAATATATTCGTATGGTACGACCCGTTGCTTGGATTGTTTTTCTTTTACCCTTTTCATTAGGTTTTGGAATTGGAGCTACGAAAAATACTGATCCATTTCATATTATTTTCGCCTTAATTGCATTTGCTTCTTGGATGAGCTTTAGTTTTATGCTAAATTCGTTATCTGATAAAGATGTTGATAAATTCCATGATGGAAGAGCAAAGGACATGAATCTATCAAATCAGCCTTTTGTCACTGGAGAAATCTCTGAAAAAACAGCTTTATATCTAGCACTGATATTAGTAATTATTTCTCTCTTCTTTGCATGGCTGGTTAACTATCTCTTTTTTACGTTATTTATTATCGCAAATATAATAGGCTATATTTATTCCATGCCACCAACTAGATTTAAAACAAAACCTATCACAGACATTCTATGTAATGCTTTAGCAGCTGGAGCAGCTCTAATAGCTGGATTAAGTATCGGTGGAACAAATATGAATTTACTATTCATAATAGGTTCTTTTATTGCAGCTTCAGTTTTTTATATTCCAACTGTTGTAACTGATTATGATTTTGATAAAAAAGCTGGGCTAACGACTTCTGCAGTGTTTTTTGGTCCTAAGAAAATTTTAATGGCATTGTATCCTTTGACTTTTGTAATACTTGCAATTTTTACCTTTGTATTTCTAACTACAAATTTTGAACTAAAAATATCTTCTTTAATCATTATTGTTTATACTTTGATTTTTGTTATTGCCTCAAATATCAAATTTAAAGATGGGAGATTATACGCTCATGAGAACTGGATATTTGTTCCATTCATTTTGTTATCGGTAGGTTATTTTATTTATGGTTTCTTAAAAATAGCAGATTTAATTGGTATTCCCTAGATTTAACACCTTCAAATCACAACACAACAATTAACAAATGATTCTGCAAAGAAGGAAACTAAATGAGTACGAAATACAAGTGTAATTGTTGCTCAACAGATGAGAATTTAGTATATGTTGTACCAATTATAAGAGAGGGTAACTTAATATGTCCATATTGTAGCAGTATAGAATTGGAGGAGGTAAAATAAATGGAAAAGTTAAAGATTAGTAAAGATTTTAGAAAGATAAAAATTAATAATCTTTATGTAATCTTGGTTTGACTATGATATTTGATTTAAAAGTAATTTTCACCTTTAGTAACGAGATTTTTTTAATTAAAAATGAATTACAATCTTCAATTTCAAACTTCAATGAAACATTGCTAGAAAAAGACAAAAGTGTAAAAATTGATATTAAGGACATTAATAAGAATTTATTATCGATTGATATTATCTCTGAAGGAATTTTTCGTCCACATAACGCACTTCTTCAGATGAAAAATTTTTTAAGTAAAGAATTAGGAAAAAAACATCATCTTGGTATTAGAGAAATAACAATTGAGAGTTATACAATTGATTTTGACCTAGAGAAAAAACCGATTAAAAAAATAAATATTCCATTCGCAGATGTTAAAATAAATGAAAAACAAGCAACGATTATATTAAAAAATGTTGACGAGGAGTTTTTGCGAAGAAATTACATTGACAGAATGATAAGCTTAGTCAAAGAAAAGGTTGAAAATCAATATTATGAGGGTAAAGAAGAATTTTGGAAACTTATTTGGAAATCAAATGAAAAAAAACATACATGGTCAAATGATCCAACTGAGGAAATGACTAAACTTGGTTGGTTAAAGCAAGGTCCAACTAAAGGAAAGTGGTTTTATAGACCTCAAGCTGCAACCATTTTAAAGACCATGGAAATAATAGCAATTGAAGAGGTACTTAAACCTCTTGGTTTTGAAGAAATTATTGAATCAAATATTGTACCCTTTAATGTTTGGTTAAAAACCGGTCATCTTGAAGGTATGCCCGGAGAAATATACTATGTAACAGAACCTGCTACTAGAGATGTTGAAAAATGGGAGAGATTTATCGATCTTACAAAGATTACAAAAGATGTTCCCTTAGACGAATTACAAAAAAATGTTTCACTTCCTACAGCAGGTATCTGTTATGCTCAGTGTCCTTTGATATATTGGTCATTTAAGGGAAAAACAATTTCTGAGGAGTCTTTGCCGGTTCTTCTGTATGATAAAACAGCTGTATCAGGTAGGTATGAATCTGGTGGAAGACATGGAATTGAGCGAGTTGATGAGTTTCATCGAATCGAACCTGTATATATTGGAACAAAAGAGCAATTATTTACTCTTCGTGAAAAAATGATTGAAAGGTATAAGCATGTTTTCAATGATATTTTTGACCTTGAATGGCGGATGGCATGGGTGACTCCCTGGTATATGCAACAAGCTGGAAAAATTAGCGATAATAGTACACAAGAAACAGGTACAATTGATTTTGAGGCATATATGCCTTATCGGGGAGACCGGGCAAAATCTGAGTGGCTAGAATTCCAAAATCTCAGTATTCTTGGTGATAAGTACATCAAAGCATTCAATATCAAGGCTCAAAAAACCGAACTATGGAGTGGATGTTCAGGTATTGGTCTTGAACGATGGACAACAGCATTTCTTGCCCAAAAAGGAATTAATCCTGATAAATGGCCAGAAGGTTTTAGAAAATATTTAAAGAACTTACCAAAGGGTCTCAAATTTCTATGAAAGATAAAGATTTGGCTGAATATAAAACAAAATACAATGTGTTTAGACATCACGCTTGGGCAGGGCTAGGTTTTTTATCAGTATTTCTTGCATTTAGACTAATTTTTTTAGAACAAGCACAAATATTGACCCCAGTTGTTGTAATTCTTGCAATCTACATTATTATCGCATTGATTTTTACTTATAGATATAGAATAGGGCTTGCTGCTGAAGAAAAGGTTGTAAAGGTTGAAACCTCATCAGATGAAGTTGAAAAAGAAAGAATTAGAGCAGATGTTGAAAAAGAGAAATTAAAAACAGAGAAAAAAAAGGCTAAAGCAGAGGCTAAAAAAAGCAAAAAAAGTCAATAAATAATTTTGAAAAAAAATAATTGTTAGCTATTATTAAAAAATAATAAATTTGTAACAAAATAATTATTGTATATTATATTTTATAAATCCTAAAAAGAGGAAAAACCTTTAAATAAGAACTATATCCTCCTCCGATGGCAAAAAGAAGAAAAGAAAAAGACGAAGAGGAAGAAAAGCCCTTTAAACTTCCAAAATTTGATGAGGAGGCATTTCTTAAAAGGGAACGAAGAAACATTAAAGCTACTTTTATTTCATTTTTATTTGGCTTTTTAATGGCCCTTATATGCTTTGGTTTTTGGGCTCTTATGGGTAGAGAAAATGCTCTAAGATGGGAGCTTGTATTACTTGTTGCTGTTGTTGATGCAGCATTTCTAAAATATATTTTAATTAGATTTGGTCTTGACCTTACTGACTTTCAAAGGAAAAATTGGTTTGGATCATTTGCTACATACTTTGTAACTTGGTTAATTGTGCTTATTGTACTTGTTAATCCACCATTTTATGATGATGAAGATCCCAGGATGGAAATTGTTGTTCTTCCTGAAATGCAAGAGCGAGGTGGAGATGTATTAATCGTTGCTAAGATTACTGATAATTCAGGTATTGAAAAACAGGACATTTCGTTAACTCTTGATGGTAATCCGGTTCCTAATAGTAATTTTGATTATATTGACAACATTTTCTATTATTCTTATAATGGTTCTAATAACATAACTGGTGAAGAAATCCATAATTACGTATTAAATGTAAAAGATAATAGTGGAAATTCAAAATCAGAAGAAGGCTCTTTTACATTTAGTGAAGAAACAATAAATCTAGCATTACCTACTTCTGGTGATCTTGTTAAAGCCGCATCTGATATTAAATTTCGAGTAAAGACCGATGTTTGGAGAGTTTATTACAAAGTAGATAATGGGAAACAAATTAATGCATCTCAACAAAGTGATAGGGCAGATTTCTATATTACATCACCTGAATATGTGGGATGGTCACCTGGAGATAATAAAACAGTAAATGTATCAGCTGAGATTAGATACAATTTTGAAAATGACTTTCTGAAAGATGAAAAAGGAAATATAGTTGTAGATAAGAACAATAATGCAATATCTCGTTGGTTTGTTAACTATATTAACGATACAACTACATATCATTTTGATGTAGCAGATGAGTCATCAATTGGTGATGAGCTGGCTATAGTAATTGCTCGACCGAAAGCAAGAACCGTTGCAGCACCAGGTTTTGAGATATTAGTATTTCTTATATCTCTTGCTGTAGCAGTTTTAATTTTGAAAAATAAAAAGAAAAATAGAAAAAACTAGAAATGAACGAACTAGCAAAATTCTGCAAAGATCTGAAAAAAGATTTTATACCAAAAACTAAAGATCCGGCAAAACCTGTAAGATTTTGGTCTGAAAAAGATGTATTAGATGGTAGAATAGTAGATGCTTTTGTCATAATATTTAGAACAAAGGGTTGTTCTTGGGCTTTCAAATCGGGATGCAGCATGTGTGGTTATTTTAATGATAGCATGTGGCAAGATGTTTCTGATGATGATCTATTAAAACAATTAAATTTAGCGATGAACAGCTATTCTGGGCAAAAATTTATAAAGATATTTACCTCAGGTAGTTTTTTAGATAATACAGAAATTAAACCGAAGGTTAGAAAAGAAATTCTAAATAAACTTACAAACTTAACAGAAAAAATATCTGTTGAATCAAGACCAGAATATGTAACTGATAAAACCTTACAAGAAATTAAATCCATTGTTGACTCAAATAAATTTGAAATTGGAATAGGACTGGAAACATCAAATGATTTTGTTCGTGAAAAATGTTTGAACAAGGGCTTTAAATTTGATGATTATAAAAAGGCTGCAAATATTATAAAAAAACAAGAGATTGAATTGAAAACCTATGTATTAATAAAACCGCCTTTTTTAACTGAAAAAGAGTCTATTAAAGATGCAATAACAACTGTTGAAAAGATAAAGAACATAACAGATTGTATTTCATTTAATCCAACAAATGTTCAGCGTAATACATTTGTAAATTATCTTTGGAATAGAAGGAAATTTCGTCCACCATGGTTATTTAGCATTATTGAAATTATAAAGGAAAGTAAAAAAATCTTAAAAGATGTCAGAATCAAATGTGATACTGTAGGGGGTGGCAGCATAAGAGGAGCACATAACTGTAAATTATGCGATCGGAAATTCCTTGATGCAATAGCAGAATTTTCATTATCACAAAATCTAAATGTTTTTAAAGGTCTTGACTGCGAATGTAAGGAAAAATGGCTCGATCAACTTGAAATTGAGGATCTTGGCTTCGGTTCTCTTAATAACATGTATGGATAGATAAGTATGGTAAATAAAGTAAAAAAAGATGATACTGTGGTTCTGATTGATCAGTCCTACAAAAAGTATATAATTAATGTAAATGGTAAAATCGATAAGTACAAAGGAGTAGGTGTATTTGATCCATCAACTCTTATTGGAAAAAAATATGGGAAACAGCTCCTAATCGGAAGCAAACAATTTTGGATTTTATCTCCATCACTAAAAGATAAACTTCAATGTATAAAACGTCGTGCACAAATAATTCTTCCTAGAGATGCTGCACATATTATAATGAATTGTTCTATTGAACCGGGTTATACTGTTCTTGAAGCAGGTATTGGTTCAGGCTCTCTTACAATAGCTCTAGCAAATTTTGTTGCACAAAAAGGTAAAGTAATTTCATATGACATCCGGGAAGATTTTATAAAGCATACAATAAAAAACCTAAAGATGGCTAAGATTGAAGATTTTGTTGAAACAAAAATAAAAGATATAACTAAGGGAATTGATGAAAAAGAACTAGATGCGATAATTCTTGATATCCCAAACCCTTGGGATGCTGTTGAACATGCTTGGAAAGCCCTTAAAACAGGTGGATATTTATGCTCATATTCTCCACTGATATCTCAACTAGAAAAAACAGTTAAAGAAATTAAAAAATATAGTTTTATTGAAGTAAAAACGTTTGAAAATATTCAACGAAAGATGGTTGTTTCAGAACAAGGAACTAGACCAAGTTTTCAAATGCTAGGTCATACAGGTTATCTTACTTTTGCAAGAAAGGTTCTATAATTTGATTCCTCTCTGGTTTTGATAATTTCCAGATTTTGTATCATAGAGATCTTCAGGTTTAGAAGAAAGATTTTCAAATACTATCTGACAAAATCTATCCCCAATTGGAATTTCAAGTGGACTATCATTTGAATTAAAACAACTAATTGTAAGTGTCCCATGAAATCCTGCATCTACTTTTCCGAAACTTGCCATAACTCCTTTCCGAGCATAACTTGAACGTATCCATAATTGCGATGCTAGTTTTGGTCCTATTTTAACAAATTCTTTCGTGCTTATCGCAAACCATGTTAGAGGTGGTACAGTGGCAAATCCATTTTTAATGTGTGATTCTGTTTTTTTAATATACACCTCATCTATTGTTAAATCATAACCATTTGGTGTAAGATTCTTGTTTACAAATGGCTCTATTCCAAGTTCATTATTTCTAATGTAATCTTCAATATCTTTATCTGAAAGAATCGTCATAAAGTTCCCTTTTATTTGATTGAAATGTTATTTATTACAACATCTTGAAGAGGTTTATCAGACCTGTCTGTTTGAACTTTTGATATTTTATCAACAACATCCATACCTTCGGTTACTTTCCCAAAAATAGCATGTTTCCCATCAAGCCAAGGACTTGGTGCAACAGTTATGAAGAACTGACTACCTCCGGTATTAGGACCAGCATTTGCCATTGAAAGAAATCCTGGATTATTGTGTTTCAGATTTGGATCGATTTCATCACGGATGGTATAACCTGGTCCCCCATAACCCGTACCCTGAGGGCATCCACTTTGTATCATAAAATTAGGTATTACTCTATGGAAAATCAGACCATTATAAAATCCTTTATCAACTAGTTTAATAAAATTCCCGACAGTTAATGGTGCTTTTTCCATAAAAAGTTCTATTTTAAAATTACCAATATTTGTATTAAATTCTGCTAATTTATTCATATAATTCTCCTCTCTATAAGATATTATGAATAGTAATTGAATTAATTTTTATATCTTTTATTGGTTTTCCACCACCTGCGGGGGAACTACTATCATGATTCTCATCAGCTATGTCTCTAACAACGCTCATTCCATAGATTGTTTTGCCAAATGCTGCATAATTGCCATCTAAGAAACCTTGAGCTCCATCACATATAAAGAACTGTCCACTTCCTCCAACGCCTGCTCCAGTACTTGCCATTGATATTGAACCATCAATATGTTTAACATCTGAAATTTCAAATTCAATATTTCCAAAAGGACTCTCTTTCGTTGTACCATCAGGATAAGTATTTCCTGCTTGTATCATAAAATCATCCGATATTCTGTGGAAAATCATTCCATCATAAAATTCACTAAATGCGAGATTAATAAAGTTTTCACATGTGATTGGCATTTTATCATAATATAATTCAACTGCTATTGTTCCCTTTGATGTATCAATTAAGGCAACAGGATTATTGTTTTCTGGAACAATTATATTAACTGTTGAGGTAGTCTCTTTTTTACCATCACTAATTGTATAATCAAATGAATCCTCTCCACTAAAATTTTGCGGTGGAGTATATGCTATTGTCGTATTCAACATTATTTCAGCTTCCCCATTCGAAGGATCAGTAATGCTTGTAATGTTTAATTCATCATTATCTAGATCATAATCATTTGCAAGAACCTCTAATCGAAAAATATAAGAGTTTTTTGGGACAACAGAATAATCTTCAGTTGCAACAGGAGCTGTATTTGTAGTTTGTCCATTTGTAACTTGTCCATTTTCAGTCGTATCAAGATTTGTTATTACATAATACCCACCAACAATCCCACCAATGATTATGATAAAAAAGATAATCAAAACTGAAAAATTACTTTTTTGCATTTGTTTACGCTTTTTTTGTTTTAGTTCGGCTCTTTTTCTTGCTGTTAGTTTTTTTCCAGGCATAAGAATCGTAGGCAGAATATAATACCAGATAAATAAGTATTTTGAATAGAAAAAGGAAAAAAATAGGAGATTTAAGAAGTTATATCCTTGATAATCTCGTCTTGTGAGTAAAAGTGGATATTATCGTCTTTGTCTGTTTCTCCTTCTCCATAAAGTGCCCATCCGGCATATGGTACATCTGGTTGAACTAAGATTTTTATTTCCTTGTAATTTGGATATTTATCTTTGTCTTCAAGTTTAAATACTAACCAGTTAGCATCTATTGGATCAACTGGTGACCATCCTTTCATATCTTTCGTAATTTTTTCTGTTAATTCCTCATCATATGCATAGCCAGTTACCGAAGTCTCTGTCTCTCCATATACTATCTTATCAAACCCTGGAGGGTAGAAAAATATTTCTTCAATAAGTTCAGCATTATATTGGTAACTAGGTACAAATAGCATTAACCAGTCATTTTGATCATAGGGCGGTCCGTTACTACCATCAGAATAATCTAGTAACTTTGTTTTATATATGTGATAGTAGTTCATAACACTGTAATAATTTCCCCAAGTTTCATCGTACTTTTTTGCTGCTTGTCTTCCTTGTGCATAAGTGAAATTATCGCATCCTTCAAAAGTCCATGGCGATATCCCAACGCTGTGACCTAATTCATGCATTAGAGTTGAAGCTACTTTTATTCGTATCCCTCTTCCGGTTGGTGGAATCTTATAAATAAGTAAATTTTTAAGAATTGATTTAGGTTTAAGGTTATAAGCAATATGTATGGTATCGTAAACATTTGATTTTGAAGGGTGATTAAAAGCTCCAGCATGTCCCATTACAACATATCTAAATATACCCTTTCTTTCATCTGGGAAATGATGGTTGTAAAATTGTAGAATCATACCAGAATCTTGAGATAGTTGATCATAATGTTGTAGTTCTTCTCCTCCGCCGTTTTGTGGAGTGTCTGGCCAACCATGATCAAAATACATCTTGATATTGTGTTCAGCATATTTTTCAATAATTGCTTGTTGAGATTCCTCCCATAATATGTGTGGAGGGTCAAAAAGTCCGCCTTTACCCATATAGTCTACTTCTATGTAAATATCCTGAGAGAATGGATCTGCTAACCATTTTGCCATTTGATATTCTTCAATATTTTCTAATCCATCTATATCTGGATCAAGTTTTTCATGATCATCCCATGTGAAAGGATCATAGCCCCATCTCCATTCCCAAGCAGTAGGAACACCATCTCCATCAGGATCTTTATCGCTATCATCCCTTTGTGGATCAGTACCCAAAATGTTTACCTCAGTCCAATATGGGATATAGTCTAAGTCAGAATCGATTTGATAAATATTAAACCACAACTCAAAGGTTTCTCCAACCCAATGTCCATAACCATCATAATCCCTAAGAGTATCATCACCATACCATCTACCAGTTTTATAATCATAAGTTACTTGTAATTTTCCCCTTTCAACATCTTTAGATTTTATACCCAATAATCCAGTTTTTACTTTTTCCATAAGAGTAATTGTAACCTCAGATGTATTTTGTTCTTCTTCGGCATCTCTCATTATTTTATTTTCCTGGAACATTGTGTCCCAACCAGTAAATAGTATCTCTTCTACTCTTCCCAAGTGTTCAACGTCTTTACTTATGTATTCTAGACCATCCAACTCGGCTACATAATAAAATGATGGTTTATTTTTCCAACTTTTCCCAGGTGACATAAGTTTATCATATAAACCTCTATGACGTATTCTTAAAACCTCAAGTATTAAAGCCTGATTTTCAAAAGGACTAACTTTATTATCAAGTATGAACTCCTCTTTTTCTTCAACAATTTTTTCCTCTTTGAAAATATCTGTATAAGCAAACACACCTGCAACTATTAAAATAGCTACCACAATTAATGTGACTCCTGCTATAATTATTCTATTTGTTTTCATGTTTTTATTTACTTTTTTAGATTTTGCCATTTTATCCCCCAAATTTATTTTCTATTAATTTTATCGGTATTTAAGATTTACTATTTTAATTATATTGGGCTTTTTATTTATATTATAACAATTTATGGCATTATAAATTTTATCATTTAATTATTTTATGTAAAATATATTAACAAAAAAAAGTTTTCCACATTATTTTTTTAATATAAATTTGGTAGATTAAGTGTAAAATTATTAAATTTTTAATTATTACTTTTAGTAAACTCTTCGGTAATTATTTAAACTAATTTATCTAATGACCTTATATTGTTAAACACAAAATTAAATCAAAAAAAAATTTTAAAACCTCCTAACCAACAATCTAGTAGTCTATGTGCTTTATGTAGAGGGACGAAATTTCTATGTGGGAAATCTCGTTGTCCAGTTCTAGTAAAATTTCACTCTAGAGACAAGGTCCAACCATTAATTGATAAAGTGAGAATTGGCGGATCTTCCCCCCCTAGTGTTTTCATAGGCCGGATAGGTTATCCAAAGGTATCAATTGGCCCTATGGTCCCTCCAATTACTGGAGACACCTCATTAATAGATACTCCTGAGCTTTGGTTAAATAGAAGTTTAGATGATATTGTTGATTTTCGTTCAATGCTTATTCGCGGGAAGCATACAGTTGATGTTTTCGATGTTGAAAGTTCTAATAAAATTGTAGAATATACAAGAGAACTTGCCATGTCAAAAAATAGTGTTTTTACTGATGTATTATTTGAAAAAAAACCTAAAGGCAGAATTGCTTTTTATGATGAATCCCAACCACATGGACCTTCAGCACCATTAAAGAGTTTTAGTATCTCAAATCCAAAATATGAACAGCATATTGAAAAAGCATTTTACGACACAGATTTGAAATCAAGCAAAGCAATTTTAAGTTTATACAAGAATGGTGTAAATATTTCAAAAATACAACGAGCCTTTAGTGTAGGAGCATTTGGTAAAAAAAAATATAGACGTTTTGTACCAACCAGATGGAGCATTACTGCAGTTGATTCAAGTATTGGAGAAGCTATGATGAAAAATACAAAAACATATCCATGGATTAATGAATTTAGAGTATACTATCATAATCAATTTGATAATAGATGGGCAGTTCTTATGACACCTTCAGAATGGCAGTATGAATTAATTGAGGCATGGTATCCAAATACAACTTGGAATCCATATGGTAGATCAATTTCTATATTCAACAGTTATGAATTTTACAAAGGTAGAACAAAATACGCAGAGATAGGAGGTTGTTATTATGCAGCTCGTCTTGCAATAAATGAATTATTAAATAATGAACGTAGACAAGCAGGAGCTGTTGTTCTTAGAGAGGCTCATCCTGGTTATATACTGCCTATTGGTGTATGGAATGTCCGTGAAAGTGTGAGAAAAGCACTGAAAGAAACGTATGAAAAATTTGAAACTCTTGATCAAGCACTAATCTACATTTCAAATAAAATGGATATACCATTACAGAGATGGATTCGTAATAGTGCAATTCTAAAAAATCAATTGTATCAGAAAAGACTTGAGGATTTTTAGGAATAATTATGCAAATTAGGGAAGTAAAATGCAAAACAGCATTGTCAAATTCAACTTTACCTGGCTTAAATTATTCTCTTAATCCATATAGGGGTTGTCAACATAATTGTGCTTATTGTTATGTTCCAAATGTTTTACGAATTAAAAGAAGTAATTGGGGTAAGTTTGTTGACATTAAAAAAAATATCCCAAATGTTCTTTCAAAGGAATTAAGAAATAAAAAACATGGTGTAATTGCAATTTCAACTGTTACAGATCCTTATCAACCAATTGAAAAAAAATGTAATATTACAAGGTACTGTTTAGAACAACTGCTTATTTATGATCTCCCAATTAATTTACAAACAAAGTCTAAGTTAATCACAAGAGATTTAGACATTATATCAAAATTTTCAAATGCTGAAATAATGTTTAGTATCGGTACATTAGATGATAATGAAAGAAAACTTTTAGAGCCATATACTTCAACTATTCAAGAAAGACTTGATGCTTTAAAAAAGTGTTCTGAAATAGGAATTAAAACAAGTATATTTTTTGGTCCAATTTACCCAACTATATCACCTGAAAATTTATCAAACATTATTGAGATCTTTAAAGAAAATGGTGCAGCAGAGATTATGATCGATAAATTCAACCTTAAACCAGGCGTGAAAGAAAACGTTGAAAAATCAATAAGATCAAATAAATTATTTCTAGAAAAATTTGCAAAAATTCAAACTAACTATAAGTTACAAAAAGAAAAATTATATGAAATCGGTAAAAAAAGAAATGTGAAAATTGTTGATGCATTTTAAGTTAATTTCTAAAACATTTTAAAAAACTGGATAATCTTTTTTGAAAAAATAGTATAACAATTATTACAAAACTAATGATTGCTAATAAAAAACCAATTCCTGGTCCCCAACTTGATGGCAAAATTTCACCTTCTGCAATTCCGGGAAGACTTGTTTCAAGGTTACCATTTCCCATAAAGCTACCGACACCAACCCCAGTGATTTGTCCCATCGCGTAAGAAAATATTGAAACTGTAAAAATTAAAAAAACAATGCTTAAAATTGAAAAGACCATAGTAGTTCTTCTAAGTCTTTCTTTTGTAAAAATAGTTGTAAAAATTATTAAACATGATATTACAAGTAAAATTGACAGCAATGCAAGAATCATGGTAATCTCAGATGGGACTTGGCTTACATCTCCTCCAATAATATCTGAAGAAGAACTAAGAGTAACAATCTTAGGCGGAAATAAAAGCGTCTTTGTGGAAGTTTCTATATTTCCATCATCACCATTTAAAATCCACCAAGGTGAAAAAAGTGCCATAATTAATAGAGCTAAAACAAAAAGGGTCATTCCAGTATAAAATTTCTTTTTCAAGAACATAAATAAAATTGAAAATATTGCTAGAATGATTCCAAGATAGATTACAATATTATGAAAGAAGGATTCTTGCGAGGTTAATATATCAATTTCTTTATCTCCTCTTACATGGATTTCTTGCTTAGCAATATCTTTATTCTCTGAATTAACAATTATTTTATATTGACCTGGGGGAACAGTAATTTTTACTTTACCATTCTTATCAATTGATAATCTCTCAGTCTTTGTATTTCTTTGTATAGTAATTTCGCCACCTGAAAGAGAATAACCATAAGAATTCATAGTATCAAAATCAAGCTCATATTCAGCCGGAAACAAGACATCAACAGAGTTATCTTCTGGAATTGAAAGCTTATTTTCAACTTCAAATGATTTGAATTTCATAAAAAGATCGTATTCTGCTGGATAAAGATTAGTAAAAAGATATTCTCCCTCTCTTGTTTTTTCTGCAGTTATTCGAACAGGTTCTATCATTTCACTACTTGTTAGCTCGGGGTCTACTTCAACTGCTGGTGCAAAACCCCATTTATCTTTAAGATTTAGATTTAACTTAAAATGTTCAATTGAAAATGATTCTTTTAATTTGACGAAGCGGTTAACAAAGCCCAATTTTACTTTTTTTTCTTCAATTAAAAAACCTTGATAAAGCACCTTTAAAATGTATGGTTTGACAGTATAACAAGGAGCATTTAGTAATACAGTCCCATTTTTATCAGAAATCGCATTAGCTATTGTTTCTCCATTACTTTCTAATGAAAACTTCACATTTTCAATTGCATAATCAAATTGATCTACAATAGATAATTTTACTGTTCCTTGTGGTCTACAAAAAATTCGGACTTTTTCATCCTTTTCGAGTTTAACAATTGAAAAACCAATATATTGTTTTTCTCTATTAAAAAGCAGGTTTTCTTTATATATTTTTACTACATAGGTACCAGGTTCTAAATCTGGAAATCTTATTTTTTTAAAAAATGAAATATTTCTCCAGTCAAACATTCCAACTAAGGTTTTTAATATTTGAAGAAAAGATTTATCCTCAAAATCAAGCTCAATTGCACCAATAGGTAGTCTTCCAATAGATCCTGCTGATTTAAAGGAATTTTCTTTATAAAGCTCAGCGCTAATGTATAGAATATTTTTACCAAGCAAAGCAGAAAGAAGTGATCCCATAGGAGCTGAAGGTGCAAAATGAACAGAAACAGTCAAGGAATATTTATCTTCCTCTTCTGCCCCATCAGTTACATTCCCTCTAGATACTGGGAAAGTTTTAATTAATGTTTGAAATATTTTAGATTCAGTATCTACTTTTTCATAACCTTCATTTTCATCTGTGATAAATAGAACATTGAAATTTACATGAAAATCTTGAGGGAGAACAGTTAATTGATTTTCACCTTTTTCATATGCATTTCTTCCTAAAAAAACACTACCTGTATCTCCTTCAATACCTGGTAATTTAATATTTTGTTTAACATATGATTTAATTTGAATTCCATCATCCGCTCCATCAACAAATCCTATGTTTGAATCCATTATTAGACCATGCACTTTACCTGTTGTAGGATCACTTAAAGATACCCATCCTTTACTACCAAGATCTATATCATCCTCTGTTGACAAAATTAGCTCCTTTGCAACAGACTCAGGATCACTTGGTACATAATACTCTTTAATTGACTCAGTTTCGTCATATAGATTTAGATTTGGAAGCAAGTTACCAACATTCATCTTTTCAATTGTCGTACTTCTCGCTTTGATGGTAATAATTCCTGTATATGCTCCATCTAAAACATCTGGATCTTCAATATTGATAGTTTTAATAACCTCATGATCTACATTAACAAAAATCCTTTTTGTTTCAGTTGGACAAAAATAATAGGTGTAAATGTTATCTGTTATAATATTTCCTTGAGGTGATGTGCTTTCTACCCTTAATCTAACCATTAGATTGCCATCAACAATGATTTTCTTAGTTGCCTTAGTCGCTGCTGAAGGACCGGTATAATCTGGTTCGCCTTTTACTCCATATCTTAAATCAAAAGCTGCAAGTTGCTCTATTGTGTTGGTTTCTAATATATCAGCATTAGGAATACATTTAGCTATTGTGTGAGATACTGGATTTCCGATGATTTCTCCTTTTTGGATTACAGCATAAATTATTAATCCATCTTCAAATATCCCGAAATAATCGAAATCTATTTTTTGTCCTGATATTGGCTCAAAATAATAATGTGTATCTTCTAAGGTTAAATGATCTTCATAATTTGGAGCTTCTGTTTCTGATGAATCATAAAAAACATAATACTTTTCTTTTCCATTTGCCTTTTCGGGTATAAGAAAAACAAGACTGCAAGATTTAATATTAGCATCATCAATGTATTCTAAATCATAAATCTGCGAATCTATTTCTACCAAATCCGAACCATCATCAATACCTACTCGAATTGAATGATGTTTTTCATCTATTGCCCAGCAAGGATTAGAAAACTCTACTCGTAAATCAATAGGTTGGAATTTTGCAATATCTATACTTGTATCAATTGGAATATTTATTTCTTGTTTATATGTAAGTTTATCAATATCTTGTGAATTGTAATTACTATTTGCTTTTATTTGAATTATAGAAGAAGATAATAAAAGTATGATAATAAGAATTGAAATTCTGCTTTTTAATATTTTTTTCATGAATTAAAATATTAATATTTTATATTTATATAAAGATATCTTATTTATTTGTAAAACAAATAATTGTATCGGGGCATTATTTTAAAAATAAATTTCAATTAAATGAAACCAATCTTTTTGGCGTCATTAAAACATAATATTTTCATTTCGATAATCTGTAAAAAAATTTAAGATTTCATTTTCTGTAACTATCCCCTTTCTCTTTAATTTAGCATAATTTAATATCTTTTCCACATCATCTTTATTTGCTACAAGTTTCATTTTTTCTAATTTTTGTCTAACTGTTTGAATGCCTGCCATTTTATCTAATATAAAATCTCTTTTTTTACCAACAAGCTCGGCTGGAAATAATTCATAATGACTCGGATTATTCACAACAGCAGAGACATGAAGACCTGCTTTATGTAAAAAGGCATTTTCACCAACAATAGGCATATTTGGTGGAATACTTATATCTGAATAATCAGAAACTATCTGTGAAATCTTAGCAAGTCTATCCAATTTCCAATTTTTTTTCACTTTATAAAAACAATTTAATGCCAGGCATATTTCTGAAAGAGGAGTTATTCCAACCCGTTCTCCTATTCCATTTACTGTTACATCAATAAGTGTAGCTCCCGCTTCATATGCTGCTAAAGAATTTGCTGTAGCAAGACCTAAATCATTATGACAATGGACATTTAATTTTACATTTAAATCTGCCTTTATTTTTTTTACAAAATTGTACATATTAATAGGTGTCATTGCCCCAACTGTATCTGCGATACTTATTCTGTCTGCCCCAGCTTCGATAGCGGCTCTTGATGCTTTAATTAGATATTCATATTCAGTTCTAGTTGAGTCTTCAGGAGTATATCTTACTTTTAATCCATGATCTTTTGCATATGTAATTGTATTTGTAATTTGTTCAATTGCTTTTTCTAAATCTAATTTGAAGTGTTGTTTTAATCTTTTTTTTGAAACACAGAAAAAGATTCCGACCCAATCTACATCACATGAAATTGCATAGTCTATATCTTCTTTTTTTGCTCTGCAGTGGGCAAGTATATCCGCATCGTATCCTTGATTTGATATTAGTTTTACACCTCTAAAAACATCATCTGAAACTACTGGATGTCCTGCTTCTATTATGTCTACTCCAAAATCATCTAACAAATTCGCAATTGACAGTTTTTCTTCTATACTAAAAGTAACTCCTGGTGCTTGTTCACCTTCCCGTAGTGTAGTGTCAAGAATCTCTACCATTAATTCACCATTATTCTTCAGGAGGTCCTAGTTGCAAGCCAATAAGTGTGTTACCAACTAACTCTAGTTCAATACCGCACCCATCACATTCTATTCTTTCTCCTTGCACACTATCAATATGAATTCTTGTACCACATTCAACACACTTTAACATATTATCTGTGAGATATTTAACAAAAAATTATATATATACTTATTGTGATTATAATCACAAATATCTTATGGTGTTTGTGATGGTAACAATAAGTAATATTGTACAAAAATTAGTCGATGATAACGTTTATATTCAAGAGTCTATGAATCAAAATATCCTATCATTTGCATCTTTAGCAAGTCAATTAAAGCCAGAAATTGAGGAAATACTTGGAAAACCTGTTAAAAAACATGCAATAGAAATGGCATTAAGAAGATATTCAGGTCAATTAAAGCATAAACACAAAACAGTTTCTTTTGACTATTCTTCAGATATAATAATGAAAACAAAGATTTGTGATATCGCTGTTTTAAGATCACCTTCACTATTAATGAAGCTTAAAAAATTATATGATATCGTAGATTTTGAAAAAAGCGATATACTAAACATTATACAGGGAAGCTCAGAGGTTATTATTGTTACTAATGAACGATATAAAAATAAATTACTTGAGATTCTAAAAGATGAAAAAATTTTAATGACAGAAGAAAACTTGGTTTCTTTGACAATGACATTTTCCAAAGATTTTTTCTATACACCTGGTGTAATATTTAATATAATTCGTAATGTAGCTTGGGAAAATATTAACATTTATGAAATTGTTTCAACAAACACTGAACTTACATTCATAATTCATAAAAAAGATGCTATGAGAGGATATAAAGCACTCGAAAAGCTTATCCAAACATAATAATTTTAAAGAATTCTTTGGTGCTTATTAATCTATAGTAAATACCGTTTTTTTTATATCGGCAGTTGTTCCTGAAATCTTTAAATCATCTGTATCACTATTTAAAATCCCACTTTCTAGAATATTATCAATATCGTATCAACCTATTCCATATTGCATCGCTAGGTTGTATAGTATTAGTATAAGTTTTGTAGATAACATTAAGATTTATTGCTGGACGCCAATCAAGGTTTATTAGAAATGTCCCTGAAATACGATAAGGCAGAAATCTTAATAATTTATATTTTAAACCAATCCAGTCATCCCAATAGTTAGATTTCCACTTATTGTTACATTCATCATAGGCGCTTTTATTATTTCCTATAAATGCATTTTTAGTTATCCTGTTACCATTTGAAGTAGGAGCAGTTGGATAATTATCTCTAGTTATTTTAATGCCAAAATTATTTTTTTCGAACCAATTTTGTTTAATTAAATTATTATTTGAACCCTGTAGAGAAATACCATTTGTGTTATTTATTATGAAATTTTTTACGATATAATTTTCATTAGGACCTAAATATTTCCCTTGGATGGTAAGCAAATGCCATCCAGGATTATACAAATAAATCCCCCTGTAGTTTTCCTTAATTATATTACTAGTTATTTTAACATAATTTGCAGCCTTGTAAACATACACTCCAGCCTCAGTGTCGCTACTATTTCTGATTGAGAAACCTATGATTTCGATGTTATTTGCTGAAATATAAATTACTTCTTTTTTTCTAGATCCATCAATAATAGTTGTATTTTTATCCTCACCTACCAAAATTATAGATTTTGATATCTTTAAATTTTCATAATATGGTGATGAATCATTATAGACAAAAACTGTATCACCAGGATTTGTATCATCAATAGCACTTTGAATAGTTGTATAGTTATTTGGTCCGATACCACCTACATACAAAGTATTTCCATTTTTACATGTAATTATTGGTTTTTCAACAATCTGTATACCAGAAGATGGAACAACACTCATCCCAATAAACAAAAAGGCAATTACAACTACCATCATCTTCTTTAATATATTTTTTTCCATATCCTTTTTTCCTCACCAAAGTTTTTCATTAAAAATATACCATTACTGAAAGATACTATGGATAATGCAAAGTTTTCAACGATGAAGACTACCACGAGCTATCTTCGTGATACTCATAGAATCTATAAAACCAGATTGCAATAATAATTGTTTAATTTCATTTAAAGAATTTGAACATTTTAAAATATCTGCAATGATATCCCATCTAGCTTTTTTCCCTCTTTGAGAGCTTTTAGATTCGGTCATTACTAGATCTATCTTCATCTTTGCAATTTTTTCTGCAATTTTTGCCAAACAGCCAGGTGCATCACTAAATTCGATTTCTATTCTTACAAGATTTTTTGGTTCCCCATATGTTGGACTAATCATTAAGGTATAAGTCTTAGAGTCTAGGCTAATTAGAACCTCATCTCCCTCTTTTAGATTTAGGATTTCTCGAAATTCATTTGGTATAACCAAACGCCCTCTTGTATCTAACTTTACAATCGAGTTCATTATTAACCTCGTGGGATTTATGTGGGTATATAATAAGTGAGTATTTAAAATTTCCCCAGAAAGAGGCCTTAGCCCATTCAGAATTTTCATGCCAAAAGGCATGGTTTATGTAGAAGATGGAAGAATTTCAAGTATAGGATTGAAATGAGTTAAAAAAAATAACTGTTGATACTGAACCAGTTACTGTGAATTTAAGTTTTTTCACGGGTCTATCAATAAGTATTCCTGGTAATGAAGAGTCAGGTAGAGATTCATTTGTATTTGCTTCAGGAATTGCTTTAGATGTAAGAGAATCTGAAACATAATCTCTCATTTTTTTTTTTTATTTTTAAGCCCATCAGCATATTTTAAGTATAAGGAGCGTATTACCCAAAAAACCTGTTTAAATAATTATTTAAAAAAAAGGGATTCGTATGGCAAAAGCAAGATCAAGAGCTGCAGCACGTAAGGTAAAAGATAGATGGAAAGCAAAGAACTGGTATAATATAATTGCACCTCCAGCTTTTGATAGTGTTACTATTGCTGACACTATGACAGATAATCCTGATAGTCTTATAAATAGAGTAACTGGAATATCTCTTCAAGATTTAACAAATGATTTTCGAAAATCTCATATAATCCTTTTTTTTAAAATAAACAAGGTAGAAGAAGATAAAGCTCACACTCAATTTTCAGGACATACTCTCACATCAGATTACCTTCGAAGAATGATTAGAAGAAGACGATCAAAGATTGAGGGAGTTTACGATGTTGATACTCGTGATGGAGCTGTAATTAGAGTTAAACCTTTTGCTACAACTGATAAGAGAATTCAGAATTCACAAAGAAAAGTTGTTAGAGAAGCAATGAAAAGAACAATATCTAATCGAGCAAAGGATAGTACACTTTCTGAATTTATGAAGAATATTTTAGACGGTAGAATGGGTAGTGATATCTATAAAAATTGTAAGAAACTATATCCAGTAAAAAGAATAGAGATTCATAAAACTGAAGTAATTTCACATCCGACTATTGTAATAGAAGAGAAGAAACCTAAAAAGGAAGAGATAGAAGAACCAAAACAACCAGAGAAAAAGGAAAAGAAACCAAAGGATGAAAAAAAGACCAAAGAATTAAAAGAGCCTGAAACAAAAGAAAAAGAAATACCAAAAGAAGAGAAAAAACTTGAAAAACCAAAAGTAGAAAAAAAGATAGAAAAGAAAACACCAAAACCAAAGAAAAAAATAAAGAAGGTAGCAGCTAAAAAACCTGTTACCAAAAAGACAACAACAAAAAAGACTACTAAACCAAAAACTACATCTAAGAAAAAAACTACAACAAAGAAGAAGGTAACTAAAAAGAAATAAAGTTCATTTATTTTTCAAATAATCTTTTTATATAATTATAGTCATACTATTAATTAGTCGTATGAATAAACATGAGATATTATCGATATTTTTTACAATTTTATTATTTTTAAATATTTTTTTAACTTTTAATGTTGAAGCGTGTAAGGATATTGTGGCATGTGGTGATGCTACTGCAGGTAACTACAATTTACTTTTAAAAGTAAGAGATCCAAGCAGACCAGGTCTCCAAGTTTTATGTATTATTCCTGAAGGTTACGAATACACATATCACAACCCTTGGACTGGAAAACCATTAAAAAGTAAGGTTTTACACAAATTCATTGGTGTTGCTACAAAGGGAGATACCCTTCCAAATATTGTGAAGGCTGGAATGATCTTAACTGATGCAGGTCTTGCATTTGGCGATGCTGATACAGGCTCAAGATGGATAAATCCTACAAAAAATGCCTGGGATGACTTTGACTGGATTAGATATGCATGTGAAAAAGCAGACAATGAAGATCAAGCAATTTCACTTCTTACAAAAGATGCTGTAAAAAAAATGCATGCAACCGGTGTTTCTGAGAATCTTTTTGTTGTGGGTCCAGAAAAAGGTGTTGTTATTGAAGGAGATGCCTTTCATTATGTAATTGATGAATTTGAAAATGGCATTGTTGTTATGTCAAATTACCCTAAAGAGCTTTGGAAGACTCAAAGAATTAATGCATTTTTAATCTCTAGGACTTTTAATACAGTTAAAGAAAAAAATGTACGAAATAAAGGTGTTGTAAGATTAAATTCTCTTTATGGTATAAGAGTAGTTAAAATTGATAACGATTTCATTTCTGTAAAACCAATATCCCATATTCATGCTCTTAAATCTAATAGTCTTGGTGTTACTACAAATATAAATTTAGGGGAACGAAAAACAGTTGGATTTTTTAGTGTTGAATTGTTAGATATTAATAGAAATAAAGCTAAAGTTAGAGTTAGTAATAAATATAAAGCATGGGAAGAAAAAATTCTTGAATATATTGAACCAAAATATGGAAGCATTTCAGTAGAAGATATGATAAATTGGTCAAGACTTCATACAGAGGATTTAGATGGTCTTCGACCAATGTGTCAAGATTTTTATGAATTTGAAGCTGTAACAATCTATAAGTTACCAAAGGAAAACTATGAGATAATAAGTAGTGGTTGGTTTTCTGCAAATCATCCTTGTACATCAATTTATGTACCATTCCATATCTGCAATACTGATATTTATAATCGTTATGAATCAGGGGAAGCAGCTGAACTGTCCTTAAGTTTACTTAATGAATATGGACATGAAAATCTTGAAGCAAGTTTTTCAAATGTAGAAGAGGTTTTTTTAAACGAGATTGATTTTGCAGAGCAAATTGCAATACAAAGAATAGATGATACTGATGTTATTTCTGATTTTTTAACAATAATAGATATTGCTATGCAAAAACAAGCCTTTATGACCGAAGAGATTTGGTTAGATATTAGTAAAATAACAAATCAAGAAGATAAGCAAGAAGTAAAAGATATAATTGACAGCATTTGGTATAATAATTACTCTTTTTCTTTGAAAAAAATGAAAAATTCAATTAATGATATCGGAAAGTTTTCAAATAATATTGTAAAAAAAATTTGCGACATAGGACTTGATATTTGTAAGTCTAGAATTGATGCAGCAAGTGTATTAGGGAAAATGTGTCCTTCTGCAACTGAAGAATATAAAAAAGCTAGTCAATATATCAAAAACGCAGAATATGAGATAGGTTTTGATTATATCAATGAAGCATTTAGTAAATGCGATATGCTAATTAAAGGGCTATCTTTTCAGAATGTAAAGAATGCAGAAATTTCAGAAAAAGTTAATCTACCGCTCTATTTTTCAATTTTCTTATTGGTTTTAGGAATTTTACTTTTATCAATAGTAGGATTAAAACAAAAACGTTAAAAAAACACTTATATTAGGTATTTTTGGGGTTTATTTGAGTAAAGATAAAGATATAATAATTATTGGTTGTGGAGCAGCTGGTGGTACAGCTGCGCAGTTTGCCAGAAAAACTGATAGAAAATCATCAATTACTATTTTTGAAAAAGATAAATACCCTCAATATTCCAAATGTGGTCTACCATATGCTATATCAGGTAAAATCTCAAATTTTTATGATCTAATTGAATTCTCCACTGAGTGGTTTAAGAAATCTAAAATTGATCTCTTTTTAGAAACAACAGTAGAAAAAATTGATATTGAAAATAAAATTGTTATTGCAAAAAAAGGCAATGCTATAATTGAAAAGACGTACTGTTCTTTAATTTTAGCAACAGGAGCAAGACCATTAATTCCTCCAATAAAAAATATAAAGAAAAATAATACGCTAATCGGGAATATCTTTACACTTAGAACTATGGATGATGCAAGAAAGATTTCTTCCTCAATTAATAAAGGAAAAAATGCAACCATAATTGGTGCTGGACTAATTGGACTTGAAATGGCTGATAGTCTTTATAAAAAAGGGATGAATGTAACAGTAATCGAAGCACTTCCATACATTTTACCAAATACACTTGATAAGGATATGTCAAATATTGTTTTTAAAGATATATCTAGTAATGTAAAAATATTTACTAATCATATTGCAACAAAAATTGAAGATCATGCAGATATAATTAGTGAGGTATCAATAAAAAATAATGAGACAGGAGAAGAGAAAAATATTGGGACGGATCTTTTAGTTATTGCTGCTGGTTTAAAGCCTAATATTTCACTAGCAAAAGATGCTGGATGTGAAATAGGTCAAACTGGTCATATTTCTGTCAACAGGAAATGTGAAACATCTTTGAAGAACATCTATGCAATAGGTGATTGTACAGAACTCTATGACTTTTATACCAAGAAATCTGTCCCAATTGGTCTCGGAAGTATTGCTGTAAGACAAGGAATTGCATCTGGAATTAATGCAGCTGGAGGAAATTACATTTTACCAGATGGAGTACTTCAAACTAGTACTTCTGAATTTTTTGGATTAGAAATAGCTGCGGTTGGTTCGAGTGTTAAAGGTTTACCTGTTGTTACAGGTAAATTTAATGGTTTATCTCTGCCACATTATTTTCCTGGTGGAAAACCGATTAGTATAAAAGTTTTTGTTGATGAAAAAACAGGAAAAATCATTGCTGCACAAGCTGTTGGAGATAGAGCTGCAAAAAGAATCGACACATTTGCATGTGCGATTCTTGGTGGTATGAATGTTGAAACATTTAGAAAACTTGAAACAGCATATGCCCCGCCAATTGCACCTACTCTTGATGCCGAAACTCTTGCATGTGATGTTGTTTCAATAAAACTTGATCGTAAAAGATAAAATGAAGATTTTACACATTGCTGATTCTCATCTTGGCTATTCTGCCTATCGAAAAGCAACTCCAGATGGGATAAATCAACGTGAAATAGATACATATTACGCTTTCAAACAGTTTGTGGATTATGCAGTGAAATTAAAACCTAATCTAATAATACATGCAGGTGATTTGTTTGATTCTGTAAGACCAAATAATAGGGCGATAACCTTTGCAGTTGATCAGATTCTCCGCATTTCAGAAAAAAAAATTCCATTTGTTATTATTGCAGGTAATCATGAACATCCAAGACTAAAGGAAACAGGGCATATTTTCAGTATTTTTAACCATATGGATAATATTTATCCGATTTATAATGCAAAATATGAAACTCTTTCATTTAATATAAAAAATAAGAATGTAACTGTTCATGCAGTTCCACAATGTGAATTAAAAAAACAATTTGATAGTGAATTGGAAAAACTAAAACCTGATTCATCTGCTGATTTCAATATTTTTGTCTCTCATGGTGCAGTATCTGGAATTCAAGTATTTAGTATGAATGAGTTCAATGAGTTAATTATACCAGCAAAAGCCCTTAGCAATGATTTTGATTATATAGCACTCGGGCATTATCATAAATTTACAAAGATTGCAAATAATGCATTTTATTCTGGATCAACTGAACGATTTACATACACAGATGCCCCAGATAATAAGGGATTTTTAGAAATTGAAATAATTAACCAATCAGTGAAATCCAATTTTATCCAACTAAAAATTAGACCAATGATAGACCCAAAGCCGATAAAATGTTCAAATCTGAAATTAGAAGAAATAATGAAAAAAATTAAAGAAGCTGTAAAAGAAATCAATCCAAAGGAGAAAACGTTTCGAATAATCCTTGATGATATACCCCCTCAAATGTACCGAAATCTTGATTTTAGTGATATTAAAAAAATGAGTAGCGAAGCTATTCATTATGAGATTAAGGCTAATGTAGTTAAGAATGAAGAATCATCACCATCAAAAACATCTAAAGTCGATGCATTAACAATTGAGTTTAAAAAATTTATTGAAAGTCAGGATTTGAAAGAAAAAGATACTCTTCTTGAACTTGGCATAGGGTATATTGATAAAGTAGAAGCAAGAGAAGAGGGGAAATGATTCTTAAAACATTGGCACTAAGAAATTACAGAAAATTCAAAAATGTGATAATTGAATTTCCAGACGGAGTTACTGGTGTATTAGGATTGAATGGAGTTGGAAAATCAACAATTTTTGAAGCATTAGCATGGGTTCTTTATGGTTCTGTTGCAGCAAGAACTTCCACCAGTCAGATAAAACGTGAAGGTTCACTATCGACAGATCCATGCAGAGTTGAGTTAGATTTTATTTTTGAAAATGATATTTACCGGATTGTCAGGGAGATGATAGGTAAAAATTTAACTGCGTCCGCAACTGCTACGGTTAATGGAAAAATTGCTGCCACAGGCGCAGAGGTTGTAAGTAAATACATCCAAAAAAAACTTGGAATGGATTTTAAATCATTTTTTACTTCGATTTTTGCTAAACAAAAAGAGCTTAACACACTCTCTACCATGAATGCAAGTGAAAGAAGACCATTGATTCTTAAAATGCTGGGAATAGATTCACTAGATGAAGTAATTAAAGAGATAAAATCTGACAAAAGAAACAAAGTTACAATTATTGAAAAGTTAAACCAGGATCTTGTTGATGAAACAGGCAAAGATAAAATAGATATCTATAAAGAAAATATTAAGGACCTTGAAAAACAAAGAAAGGAAAATGAGGTATTAATAAAAAAATCAAAAGAAAAATTACTAAATTTAAGAAAAGAACGAGATGAAATTGAAAAAAAATGTAAAACCATAAAAAGTGATTTTGAAAATATAAATAAAAAGAAGGAAGAACTTGTTGAGAAAAAAACTCTTTTTGAAAATAAAAATAAATTAGCTGATGAAATCAAAATTCTAAATAATAAAGTTGAAGATAGGATAAAAACTGTTTTAAAACAAAAAAAGAAACTTGATAATTTTAAAGATTTAGATAGTAATATAAAATCCTTGGAAAAAAAACTTAATGAAATCGATTTAAAAATTGAAGAATATGTAAAACAAATTGAACAAAAAAATACATTAATCAATAAAACCAAAGAGGATACAAATGATCTCGAGTCTAAAAAGAAAAAAATAGAAAAAATCGGTCCAGAAGCTAAATGTCCAACATGTGAAAGAGTCTTAGCAAGTCAATATAAGAATCTAATAACAAAATTTGAAAAAGAAAAATCAGAGAAGAAAAAAGAAATTATTACTTTTGAAAAAGAAATTAAATCACTAATAGAATCAAAGGAAAAAATTAAACGAGAAGAACAAGCTTTGCAAAAAAAGAATAATTATTATAATAATCAAATCAGAGAAAAAGAAAGGATTGAAACAACTATAAAAAACATTTCAAATGAAATTAACCAAGAAAAAATAGAACTAAATAAAAAACAGAAAAAATTCAAGGACTTAAAACAAATAAAATTTGATATAAAAGAATATAAAAATGTTATTGCTAAGACCAATCAGCTTTATAAAAAATATCAAGAAGCCTTGGTCAGTCTTGATAATAAAAAAGATACAATAAATTCTTTCAATCTGGATATAGAAAGAAAGGAAAGTGATAAAAAACTTATAACTCAAAAAATTGATAATTTCAAGGAGAAAACATTAGAGTTAAAAAAGTATGAAGAGAAAATAAAAAAGGAAAAAATTATTGTTCATCATCTTGGTATGTTATCAGAGGTTATGTCTAATTTTAGAACACATTTAATCTCAAGAATACGCCCTACTTTGTCCTCTTATGCATCAGATTTTTTTGAACGTTTAACCGATGGCAAATATCATGAGCTTGAGCTTGACGAAGATTATGACCTTTTAATTTATGATGATGGTAATGCTTATTCAATTGAGCGATTTTCAGGTGGAGAAGAAGATCTAGCAAACTTATGTTTGCGTTTAGCAATATCAGAGGTTATAACTGAACGTGCAGGTGGAGTATTTAATTTTATAATTCTTGATGAGATTTTTGGTTCACAGGATATCTTTAGAAGACATAATATTATGAAAGCGCTTAGTAGTCTGTCATCAAAATTCCGGCAGATTTTTTTAATTACTCATATAGATGATGTAAAAAATGATATGGAAAACACTATACTTGTCAATGAGAAAGAAGATGGGATTAGCACTGTAAAAATTGAATAAAAAAATTATCTTTTAAATCTTAATCTTCCTTTCTTTTTTGGTTTTTTCTTCTTTTCTATATTCTCTTTGTGAGGTGTTGATTTAGGTGTATCCTTGGTAGTTTCTGTTGATGTTGTCGGAGGTGTTGCAAATAATTTTGTAAAAATTTCTTTGTTTGAATTATACCAGTTCTGCCAACTTTGATTTTCTTGTCTTAATTGTACACATTCGGAATCAGTTTCTTCAAATAATTGATATAACTTTGTAAGTCTTTCTTTTTCTTTTTCATATTCAGTATTAACCTCTTCAAACTTTTCTTTGAATTCTTCGAAATTTTCTTTTTCTTCTAATTCGTTGATTCTTGTATTAAGATTATTTATCATATTTTCTTTGTTAGAATTTTCTTCTTTTAAGTCATGTATTTCTCTTTCAAGTTGGTTTCTTATGTTATCAAATTCCTCACTTTTCTGTTTGAAATCTTCAAAACTACCTACTTTATCTTCATATTCTGTAAGTCTTGAAGTTAGTGTTTCAATACGAGTAGTAAGATCGTCTTCAAGTTGCCTTTTAGAGGTTTCAGCTAATCTAGTTCTTTCTTCAAATTCATTAATTCTTTTTTCAGTTTTAGAGAGTTCCTCTTCCTGATTTTTGTAGGCATCCCAAAGTTTAATTAATCGTTCTTTTTCTTTCTCCAATTCCTCGCTATATTTCTTTGCACCTTCAGATGCTTCTACTTTCTGTTTTTCTGCTTCATCAATTTTACTTTGAAATTTTTCTACTACTCCGCTGATATTTTCAATATCACCAACACTTAACATACTCTGAACTCTTGATAGATCTTCTGCGCCTTTTGCAAACGAATTTTTTATATCATCTATTTCGTTTGATACAGCAAGTAATTTTTCTCTAAGTGAGCCTATATCTTCCACCATCATATTTTCCTCAACCATAATAAATCATGCCTCCCAAATTTACCACGGACACAGATAATAAGCTTGTTGCTATATAAGGATTTTCATTAAATTAAGATAGGATTATTTAATATATTTTAAGAGTTAATATCTTGTTTATTATTAACCATTAAACTAATAAAGTACTTTGAATATATATTATTTCGTCAAAAGGGCTAATTACTAGGAGGATGCTAGATGGGTTTATTCGGAAAAGTTACTTTAGCCTCAATATTACAGAGGGTTTTTGGAAAAAAGCATGCAAAAATTGGTATATATGGTCCACCAAACGTTGGAAAAACAACCTTAGCAAATCGCATTTTGCGTGATTGGACTGGGGACATAATGGGTAGTGTTTCAGAAATCCCACATGAAACACGAAGAGCAAAATGGAAAAAAAATGTAAAGGTTGAAAATGGCGGTTCATCTCTTTTTATGGACATAGTTGATACACCGGGAGTTGCTACAAAAGTAGACTATAAAGATTTTATGAACACATGGGGTCTTACAAAAGATGAAGCTAAGCAAAGAGCAAAAGAGGCTACTGAGGGTGTTATTGAATCTATAAAATGGCTTGAGGATATCGATGGAGTGTTACTAGTCATGGATTCAACACAGGATCCTTTTACTCAAGTGAATGTTACAATACTTGGGAATCTTGAAGCAAGAAACCTTCCTGTTTTAATTGCAGCAAATAAAATAGATATGGAGGAATCAAGCCCTGCTACTCTTAAATCTGCATTTCCTCAACATCCTGTTATTCCAATTAGTGCATTAACTGGTTATAACTCAGATACTCTATATACAACAATGGTAAGTCATTTCAGTAAAAAACGAAAGAAAAAACGGAGGTAGATTAATTGGCTAAAAAAGAAAATGAAATCTCATTTAATTTAGTCTCGCGCCATAAACTAGATGAGCTTACTTCTTCAGAAAAATTAAGATTTATTTTAAAAGAGGTAAAAAAAGGAAAGATTTTGGTATTAGAGCATGGTCTAACACCTTTTGAGCAGACTAATTTAATTGAAAATACAATGAAAGAAATCGAGCAAGATACCTTTATTGGAGTAGAGATGGAAGGATTAGGTCAGGATAGACCGTCTTTTTTTCAAAAACTATTTGGTTATTCAAGAAAACCACGAGTAACTCTGATTGGACCAGCAAATTTATTAAAAACAATACGTAAAGACAATGATATGATTCAAACAAAAATTATACCTGGTAGGGGTGCAAAATAGAAATGCCTCACCAATGCCTTAAATGCGGAAAGGTATTTGAAGAGGGGTCTTCTCAACTTTTAAAAGGGTGCCCTAATTGTAGTGGAAATCGTTTTTTTTATACTAAAGAACCATTAGATGAAAAAGAGAGAAATACAATTACTGAAAAAGTTGGTAAAGACTTAAACTCAACAATAATGGAGTTAATGGGCCCTGAACTTGATAATGTGGTCGATAAATCTGGTAATTGGGTTAAAATTAAACCAAAAGATGTTCGCAAAGCAATGAAGAAGCACATATCAGAAAATAAAAAAGTATTTCCTGAAAATAAAGAAGAAATTGATGTTGTAACTGATGATGAATATAGAAAGGCATCACTTGAAAAAATTGAAGCAGAATCTGAGAAAAAGGATACACCCGAAACTATTGATATTGAAAAGCCAGGTAAGTACAATATAGATATAAAAGGACTTTTAGAGGAAGAGCCAATAATTATTCAAAAAGATGGGTCCTATACTATTCATCTACCATCAATTTTTAAAATGATAAATAAAGATAAAAAGTAGTAGTAAAAACTACTATTATAGCTTTAATCTTTTGTGCAATTTTACTACAGCCTCAACTGCACTTTTTGCTCGTTCAATTCTTTCTTCTGCTTGAAGTCGAGTCATACCAGGTCCAGTAATGCCGAGTCCAACTGGCTTATCATATTCAACAGAAAGATCCGCGATTTTTCTTGATGCATGTTGAATTACTATTTCATCATGCTCAGTTTCTCCCTCAATTACTGCTCCTATAGCGACAACAGCATCAATGTCCTTTCGCTGCAACAATTTCTTTATTGCAAGGCCCATATCAAAAACACCTGGGACCTTAACGGTCTGTGTTATCTCTGCTCCTAAAAAATAAGCATGTTCTTTTGCTCTTTCTAGCATCACCATTGTTATATCATAATTGAATTCAGATACAACAGCTCCAATCTTTATATTTTCTTCTTTTACCATACTTTAATTCCTCCCTAATTTCTTAAGGGCCCAGCATCCTTATATCCTTCTCGCAGACCTCTGCCTGCATTTTTTGTAAGATGCTCAGGTTTAAACAATAAATCTAAAGCATTCAATGCATGTTCACGAGCACGTTTATCTGCAAGAAATGCTAGTTCTTTTTCCCCTTCTGCTTCATCCTCATGAACAAAAATTTCAAGAATATGCTTGTTACATACAAGCTGAATTTGTATAAGAGCAGTACTTGCCTCATGAGCGCATTGTTTATCAATTGGTTTGGGACCTGGCATTCCAAGGGCCATTACAATGTCGCAATTCTTTTCCTCAAAAAGTTTTTTGCATGCAACTGGAAGGTCTTTTATTCCTGGAACAGTATAACGGATAATTTTCAAACCAGTCCGATTTGATTTCAACTCATCTATTGCTGATTTCCCCATATCATATCTTGCAAATGTTGTATCAGCAATGCCTATCTTCTTCATTTGCCTCAATCCTCTCTATGCTTTTTTGGAACTCATAAGCAGAAATAATTTTACTAATTATTTTACGGGTTCCTTCAAGGTCACTACTACCATTGTATTTCTCAAGTCGTACAATTTTTGCATCGATTTTTCGTTTTTTTAACTCATTTTCAATTTTTTTCTTATCATGTATTTGGTCAAAACCTAGAGCAATAATATCTGGTTTTATCTCATTTACAATTTTATAAATATCATCTTCATGTCCAAGATATGCTTCATCAACAATTTTTAATTCCTTTATAAGATTAAGACGAGTTTCTTCAGGATTTACTGGTTCGTGTTTTAATCTTTTAACAGTAGCATCTGTTGCAACAACAACCACCAGTTTATCTCCCAATTTTTTTGATTCTTTCAAATAGTAAATATGGCCAAGATGCAGAAGATCAAATGTTCCTGTTGCCATTACTTTAACCATTTTTCCCACGTCTTTACAATTTCGCCACCCTCTAAAAAAATTAGATTATGGTCTTTTGCATATTTTTTAACCTTATCCTTAGATAAAGCTTTTCCATCATCACCCATAATTTCACAGCCGCTACCGATTGGTGTTAATCCTGCCAGTTTCATCATTGAAATTACAAGTTCTGTATGTCCTTTTCTTTCATTTAGAAGATTTTTTGCAGCAATACAGATTGGTACATGGCCTGGTGATCTAAACCCTTTTCCAAACATATTTATGGCTGCTCCATCGTTTAAAGTTTCAATTTTTTTTGCAAGTTCTGCAAATTTTTTCATAGTTAAGCTTCGATCATTATCAGTTATACCCGTAAAGGTATCTCTATGATTGATATAAAGTGAAAAAGAAGATTTCGCATCATATGGTATATCATTTGGGACAAGTTTTTTTAAAATGGGATATTTATTTTCTATATTAAAATACATATCAGCTAAAAAAGGAAGTTGCAATTTATTTGCTACTTCTTTTGAAACCATTAAAAAAATAAGCCCACCACCATCTTTTCTCATCGTTTTTATAGAATCAGGGGTTACATATTCTGATGCAATTACTAGATCGGTTTCTGCTTCTCTAGAATCATCATCAAAAATTAAAATGAATTTTCCTTTTTGAAGTTCAGCTATCGCTTGTTTAATTTTTTCTATAAATTCACCCAAATCTAAAATCACCCCCATTAAAATAAATTTTGGGTTACTACTCAGAAATTGGTGGACTAATTTTTCCCTTCCTTTGGGATACTAAGTATCGGGTTATATATCCAGCTATACGATTTCTTAAAAGTTTGCTATGAACATCACATAATTCTGCAACTTTTTCCTTATTATGTTGAAAATCATTATGTTTAAATTGATTTGGATATGTTTTTGTCAAATCAATAGCGATGTTTTTTATGAAAGTCTGTCTGATATTACCCAGGGTATCACCATTTAAGTTTTAGGGGGACGCAATATCTTTTTTCTATATATAAACTTTGGCAATATAAGGGTAAATTTTAAAAAAAAGGAAATCATTTTGTTTATTGGATATAGAATCATAATTAGGAGTGTTAAAAAAATGCCTGTAGAAATTGAAGAATATTTCGGAAATCCTATCATTGTTTTAAAAAGAGATAAAAACGACAATTATCCTTTTAGATTTGGCTTAAGGAAAGCTCAGTTAATTCTTGATAATATAGAAGATATTAAAAAAATTGTAAAAGAAAAAACAAGCTGATGATTATTTATAGCAAAATTGTAAATTTTAATAAATTAGTCGAGAAGCTCAACAATTATAAATAATAGGTTAGATATAGGGCAGATTTGGGGATATAAAATTTCATCAAAAAAACCTTCACTTAAGGTTCTTGCAGATAAAAAAATCAATGATCTTGAGAAATATGCTCTCCAAAGTAATATTATGAGAAAATTAGGAGCAATGATATACAACTCCAACTCATATAGATACATTTCAAAAAAAATTGATAAAATTCGAGATGATAAGCTTCTAGAACAGATAAAAGAAAGCCCTGTTCCAGAACATGTTGCAATTATAATGGATGGAAATAGGCGTTTTGCAAAGGAATTTGGATTATCTCCTGACACAGGTCATCTATTTGGAAGAGATAAAATAGAAGATGTTCTAGAATGGTGTTTTGAACTTGAAATTAAAAATCTAACGTTGTATGCTTTTTCAACTGAAAATTTTGAAAGAGATATCGAAGAAGTAAAAACACTAATGAATCTTTGTAGAAACGAATTAAATAGGGCCTTAAAGGATTCCCGTATACATAAGAACCGGGTTAAAATAAGAATTATTGGGCGTTTAGATCTTTTACCAAAGGAAATATCGGAATCTGCTCAATATGTTATGGATGAAACTAAAGAATATGACAGATATTCATTTAATATCGCTCTTGCATATGGTGGAAGAGAGGAAATAATTCATGCAATACAGGAAATTGCATATGACGTCCAAGAAGGTAAGTTAAAAATTGAAGAGATTCAAGAATCAATTGTTTCAAAATATTTATATACAAATGGTATACCTGATCCAGATCTAATTCTAAGAACCTCTGGAGAAGAAAGGATTTCTAATTTTCTTTTATGGCAGCTAGCATATTCTGAACTATACTTTTCAGATGTTTACTGGCCAGCCTTTCAAAAAAGAGATTTTCTCAAAGCAATTAGAACTTGTCAACAAAGGAAAAGAAGATATGGAAAATAAACTATCTCAATCAATATCTTCCAGGTCCTCTGATTTTTCAATTTCATCAGCAATTTTTGCTAATTTTGCAAATTGACAATAGAAAAAATATAGAATTGCTCCTATTCCAAGTAATATAATAGAAAAAGCAACAATGGAATTCGGATAGCTTGTTTGAGAAAAATCATAAATTTGTTTTGCTAAACCTATACTATCTTCTCCGATAATTAAAGCACTTATTCTTGTAAATAAAAAAATTAAAAATAGAACTAATCCAAAAAACAATGTAAGTTTACAGAAAAACCCTGTTTTGAAATCATCCTGAGCAGAAAAATATCTTTTTTTAAACATTTAAACCTATTAATATCTTAATTAGAACTACCAGATAAACTAAGTGCATTCTGCACCTTACTTTGTAGTTCATTTAATTTTTCTTTTGTACTTCCCTCTTGCTTTTCAAGAGAATTTTTTCTTAAGTCTAATGATTCTTTATTTGATTTTAATTCTTTTGTAACTTCATTTTTTCCCTTCATTTTTATCAGTATTGCTCCAACGCTTTTGTATATCGGAGTTTTTTCTTCTGTTTTATCTAACTCTTCTAGTGCTTCTTCAATTTCTCTTAGTCGAAGTTCAACTTGTTGACGCTGTTGTAATATCATCTGAAGTTGCATTCTCATTTGTTGTAATCGATTTATTTGATCCTGTACTTGCTTAGACATCTCTTCTTCTGCCATAATATTAAGCTCCTTTTTTTGGGGTAAATAGTTATTTCCCTATTAAAAGTATTGAAGGTTATGTCTTTCATTTTTGAATAAAAATTCCTTTGTAAATTTTTATAATAATTTACACTAATTTAATTCATAGCGTTATAATAAATACAAAAGGTTTATAAATTTAAGAATTGATTATTATAATTAAAATTGTTATATAAATTATAATAGAAAATATTATATAGAAAGATTCAAATATAGTAGGATACTAAATATTATTTTCTTTGGGGGATAAAATATGAAGAAGAACGATAAACTTATCGTTATAACAGGAGTTATTATATTAATTTTAGCTGCAATCGGTATCTATTATTGGGTTCCTGAAGAAGCTGGTGTAGGAGCTGCAAAGATAAATAATTTTATCAGCGTTACTGGTGAATTAAAAGATAATCCAGATGCTATCACTGTCTCTGATAGTTGTCCTTTTTATCCACTTATTGCTACACCATTAGCTGTTAATTATTGTGAAAAAGGTGAGCAAACAGTAAAACCTCTTTATGTAATGAATATGGAAAATCCTTCTAGAGCAATTTTAAGAGTTCAAGATCAATTAGATGGAGGTAAAGAGTGTGAAATTATTGGTGTGGATGAAACTGCTAAAGAAGCATCCATTAGAATTGCTAGACAGTATTGGGAAAAGAGTGATGCTGTTTTAATAATTGAATATACTGAATCTGGATACAATCTAGGATTATTAGCAACACCTTTGGCTTCGTATATGAGAATTCCAATAATTGTTACTGATGAAATAGATACTAATGTTTCTGATGTTCTTACCGACCTTGAAGTAAAGAAAACCATTGTTTGTGGAGAAAATATCCAAGGTTATGGCGATGTCTTGAAATTTGATACCGTTGATGAAGTAATAGATGCATCAATTGAGGTTATCGAAAAAAAGCTTGATGAAAGAGTAGAATACATTACCATTGCAAATCCAGTTGATGCTTGGCCACCTGAAGTTATTCATAGCGTTGACCTTAATTTTGGTCCTGTAAATGTGAAAACCGGTGCAACTACAGAAATTGTAAAAGCATTAATAGGTGGTGGATCTGGTGGAAAAATAATTGGTGAGTTTACAATTCCTAAGAATTACACCTATGCACTTGTTAAATTTACAGGTATAAATCTTAACATAGACGATGTGGAATTACTTGGAGATAATGCTGTTTTCAATATTGGTATTAAGGATGAGGAAGAACCCAGAGGATTACAAAAATTTGAGATATATGGAGGAAGCACTCATGGTGGTGGAGTACCGATAAGAGACTCCAATGGAAATATAATCGAAGATAGGACTTATACTGAGGTAGTTTTATACGACAGAGGTGGAGCTACTTATACAATTAATGGTGTTGGTTCCTGGTTAGCAAGTAATGAGGGTGATCTAAAAGCAAATGTAGTAATTGAAAGACTAAGTGATCCGGTTTATTCTTTGATGAAGGATTTATCATCAATAGCACCTTACTTAACTGCATATCATAAAGGTTTAATATTTGCAAAACCAGAATTTGCCTTTACAGCTGATGATGATGTTTTACACAATGGTTGGCCTTCACCAGGTTATTGGGTACCACGTAGAAACGTTGATATTACTGGTGCATCAAATAATCATATTTTTGAAATTCATGATCAAATAAATGATTTATTAGCTAAACTTGCAGATATCAAACTTGAAAAAGGATTTGATATAAAAGAATTACGTGACTATTATAAAGAAAATCCAGTTTATATTGCGCTTTGTGGAGGTACTATTGGTATACCTCAGTTTATTTATGATAATGGTATAGAGCCTGTTGACGAAGATCATGCAGGTTATTTTGGTGCAGGTCTTCCAAGTGATTTTATTTATGGTAATATAGATCCTGTTAGAGATTGGCATGGAAACATTATGGACGAATATAGTGAACTACGTGAAGGAGAGAGATACCCATATCAAGAAAATATTGTAGGTAGAATTACTGGTTGGGATGTTCAAGATGCCAATGCTTTAATTTTAAGATCTATATTTTATGATGATATCATTGATGATATGGATGAATGGAAAAATACAGCAATTGTACAAACAGGTGGAGGAAGTGATTTCCAAAAACCTCGAATAAAATACAAAATATTCGGTGAGATATTGGGTTTGACGAGACGTGGTGAACCGTTAAAGATGTGGACAGGGGCTTCATATTTAACTGGACTAACAATGCAAAAGAATGTACAGGAATTAGGCTTCGAAACGGAAATTTATACAGAAAACGAGGCAATACTTAAGGGTTTTAGTAACGAAGCAATTAATAAATTAAAGAAAGCCAACCTATTGAACAGGCTTTTGTTATCTAAGAGACAGTTAAAAAACACAATAGGTGAAGAGGTTTGCAAAGGTAAAGAACAGCAGGAAGGCGCTAATTTCATTTTAGCAAATGCTCATGGAAATCAACATTATATGGTCATGGGAGATGTTGGGGTTTATAAACTGGGGCTTGGACTTCCAAATGGTATTCTTAGTAAATTCTTTCAAAGATTTTTAGCACCAATTATGGGACTTGGACCTGGTATCTCTTATAATGATCATGGTGCATTAAATACGCGAAATGTAGAACAACTGAATCTTGGACCTTCTGTTCTATGGATGGAAAGTTGTATAGTCGGAGAAATCGACGGTGTATATCCACAGCAAGGAATATCTCAAGCATATGTTCATGCTGGATGTGGAACAGTAATTGCTGCAACAACCTGCTCAAATATTGCAGGTGGTTATGTTGAACCAAAATCACGTCATTATGATCTTCCTGGTACAACATTAATAAGATATATTCGAGCAAAAAGAGATTTAGAAAAGAGGGGTATCTATCCAGAGCAACACTTTGGATTTAAATTTTACTCAAATATGTTAGAGGCTCTAAATAAAGAAGAAGGAACAAGCATTGGTTTTGCATTTAGAGAAGCTAGAAACAATTACTTTGATGAAAATGAGATAAATTGGAAAGTCTGGTGGTCTCCACCACTTGTTTATACTGGAGATCAAGAAACCGACCAAGATATATATAATCAGATGGCAGAACAAGCATCTGGTTATCTACCACGTATGGATAATAAGTTTTTATCATTCTATGAGTACACAATATATGGTGACCCAGCTTTTATACCTTATATACCATCTCATGGTGCCTAAAAATAATTCATTTTCTTTATTTTTTTCTTTTTTTTTAATCTAGATTATTCTCGTCGTTTTCATCTTCAATTATCTTTGCTATAGAAACGACTTTATCTTTTTTATTAAGTCTCATAATTGTTACACCCATTGTACTTCTGCCCATTGTCCGTATGTCCTTTACTGGAACTCTAACCATCATTCCATCCATACTTGTAAGCATAAGTTCATCTTCATCAATGACCTCTCTTACCCAGATTACTTTTCCATTTCTTTCGTTTGTGATAATTGTTCTAACACCTTTGCTTCCTCGATGTGTTTTTCTATAAGTCTCAATAGGTGAACGTTTCCCATAACCATTTTCAGTAACTGTCATAAGATTGCCTTCTTCACCTACAATTGCCATTGAAACAACTTTATCATCTTTTCTCAATCTTACTCCAATAACGCCTCTAGTTACCCGGCCCATAGGTCGTACTTCTTTTTCATCAAATCTGCATGCTTGACCATTAGCAGTAGCAATCATAACAGTTTGTTTTCCATCAGAAAGTTTTGTATTAATCAATTCGTCATCCTCATCAAGCCTAATTGCCCGTATGCCATTAACTCTAACATTACTATAGGCTGAGAGAACTGTCTTTTTTATAATCCCCTTTTTAGTTGCAAAAACAAGGTAATGCTGTTCATCAAATTCATGAATTGGAATTGCTGTTTCAACATATTCCCCGCCCTCAAGTCTTGGTAAGAGATTTATAATTGCTTTTCCCTTTGCATGTCTTGTACCTTCAGGAATTTTATATCCTTTTAACCAGAATGCTTTTCCATGATTTGTAAAAAACATTATATAATCATGTGTAGAGGTAATAAATGAGTCAACAACAACATCTTCTTCTTTTGTTTTCATCCCTTTTAGTCCTTTTCCACCACGATGTTGAGTTCTATATGTTTCACAGGGTATACGTTTTATATATCCACTATCAGTAATTGTGATAACAACTTCTTGAACAGGAATAAGATCTTCTACTTCGATATCAATCTCACCCTCAACAATTTCAGTGCGTCGTTCATCACCAAATTGTTTTTTGATTTCTAAAAGTTCATTTTTTATTACATCTAGTATGTTTTGTTTATCACTTAGCAATTGTTCCAGTTTTTCAATAAGAGTTTTTGTTTCATCGTAGTCTTTTTTGACTCCTTCGATTTCCATTCCAGTTAACTTCTGCAGACGCATATCAAGAATTGCCTTTGCCTGTTTTTCAGAAAAATCAAATTTTTTCATTAGATTTTCTTTTGCTTCCTCAACCAATTTACTTTTACGAATTATCCTGATTACTTCATCAATGTTTTTTAGAGCAACCATGAATCCTTCGAGAATATGCATCTTTTCCTTTGCTTTATTTAGTTCATAAGTTGTTCGCCGAGTTATAACTTCTATACGGTATTGGATGTAGTGCTGGAGAATCTCTTTTAATGCAAGTATCCTTGGTTCACCTTCTACTATTGCAAGGTTTAGAATTCCAAATGTTGTCTGAAGATCAGTATGCTCATAAAGCTGATTAATAACAACATCCTCTATTGCATCACGTTTTAATTCAATTACAATGCGCATGCCTTTCCGGTCACTTTCATCTCTAAGATCAGTTATTCCTTCGATTTTTTTATTTTTAACAAGTTCTGCTATATTTTTCAGAAGTTTTGATTTGTTTACTTGATAAGGAAGCTCGGTAACTATGATTTTTTTCTTATCTTTCCCTTCAACTTCAACTCGAGCACGAACTCTCACAAGACCCCTGCCCTCAGAATATGCATTTAGAATTCCACCTTTTCCATAGATAATTCCACCTGTAGGAAAATCAGGTCCATGTATAATCTCCATCAATTCTACTGTAGTCATTTCAGGATTTTCTATTAACTGAATTGTTCCATCAATTACTTCTGATAGATTATGAGGTGCCATGTTTGTTGCCATTCCAACGGCAATTCCTGAAGACCCATTAATCAAAAGATTAGGAAGCTTTGCAGGAAGCATAAGAGGTTCTTTTAGAGATCCATCAAAATTTTCTGTCCACTCAACAGTTCCTTTTCAATATCTTGAATCATAAGTTTAGCCATTTTTGAAAGTCTAGTTTCAGTGTAACGCATAGCAGCTGCAGAGTCTCCATCCACAGAGCCATAATTTCCTTGGCCATCAACAAGAGGATAACGAAGTGAAAAATTCTGAGCCATTCTAACCATTGAGTCATAAACCGCTTGGTCACCGTGAGGATGATATTTACCAAGGACCTCCCCTACAACCCTTGCTGATTTCTTATAAGATTTTTCATGTGTGAGACCCATATCATTCATAGCATACAGAATTCTTCTATGAACAGGCTTTAAACCGTCCCTTACATCTGGTAAGGCACGGCTCATAATAACACTCATGGAGTAATCAATAAAAGCACGTTTCATTTCAGTTTCAATAGTGCGAATGAATTCCCTTTTCACTGGTTCCTCAACCATATCATCACCTATATATCTAGATTAACAACATCCTTTGCGTGTGTCTCTATAAATTCTCTTCTTGGTTCGACGTTTTCACCCATAAGTATTGTAAAAAGTTCATCTGCATCAACAGCATCATCAACAGTAACCTTAGCCATCAATCTAGTATCGGGGTCCATAGTGGTTTCCCATAATTGATTGGGATTCATTTCACCAAGACCCTTATAGCGTTGGATACCAACACCTGTTTTACCTAATTCCTTAATTTTTTCTAGTTTTTCTCGCTCTGAATAGACATATTCAATCTGCCTTCCTTTACTTAGTTTGTAAAGAGGAGGATTGGCAATGTGTAAATAACCCTCCTCGATAATAGGTCTCATATAACGGAAGAAAAATGTAAGAAGTAATGTTCTAATATGCTCTCCATCTACATCGGCATCTGTCATAAGAATTATCTTATGATATCTAGCACTTTCAATGTTAAACTCTTCTCCAATCCCAGTACCAATTGCAGTAATCAAAGCAAGAATTTCATTGTTTTTTAGAATTTTTTCCATTCGAGCCTTTTCAACATTAATTATCTTGCCCCTCAAAGGTAAAATCGCCTGAAATTCTCTATCCCTTCCCTGCTTTGCACTATTGTGTACAAAAACTCCGTTTGCTAAAGCAAAATTATGAGTATAATGAACTTCAATATCATAAACATCGATTTTTTCTTTAAGTTTTACAATGTCAATAATTTTGTGATTATAATTTGATACTGCGTGTTTAGCATCCTTTTTATTGCCTCTAAAAAACCTATCTATAAAAGTGTCAAATCTAAGCAATGTTTTATCATTAGATTCTTTTCTAAATTTATTATATTCATCTATATTTATTTCTTTATTTTTCTCATAAATTTCATGTAGTGCTTTTATTGTCTTTCTGTAATATGTTTTATTATAGGCTTTCATTCTCGTTTCTCTGAATTCTGGCGTCCATTGTTCTCTAGTTTTTTTTCTTCTCCATTCGAGAAGCTCAAGGTTATTCCATTGTTTTTTAGCCATTATTGATAGATGGATTCGGCGTTCAGGATGAGTCTTAAAATATTTTTTTAATCTTTTTGACTGTTTTTTGATATTTCTTTCATTCATCCAATATCTCTTTTGTTCTTCATTCAGGCGATTTAATATTTCATTTCGATAATCTTTGTTATTATGATAAAACTCTAAAAATTTGTTTTTCATATATTCTTTATACTCTGAATCTTCCCATTGTTTCTTTGCTTGTTTACTTAGTATTTCCTTTGTTTTTGGATGTTTCATCCTTTCACTCATTTTTTCTCTAAACACACTGGTTTTTCTAATTCTTCTGCATTTTTCTTTTATTTTATCTGTATGTAGTGTTTTACTTGCTAAGTCTCTGTGATATTGCATATGTTCTTTGCTTTTCATTCTTATAAGGTTTGTAGGATTGTTGTTAAGTTTATTAAAATCAATGTGGTGTTTATGTGATCCATCCTTTGTAAAATAAATCTTATTTTCGATGTTCCATCTATCTGATAATATGTGTGTAAATATCCATTGATGAATTTCATTGTCATATACTAGTTCATAACCTTTAATTGTGATTTTATTACCTAACTTTGAAATTTGTCGTCTGAGAGGCATAAGCGAATCTTTTGTTGTTAGATTTTTGGCCTTTTTATATTGGCCGTCTCGCATCATAAAAAGATGATCTGGTGTACAAATAATTTCTTCTTTATTGTCTAAAATAACTTTAATTACTTCTGCATCATTTCTTGTAATTCTAGGATATTTGATTTCTTCTATACCAATTTTACCATCATTTTTAATTGTATAACAGAAATTTTTTATACCTTGTTTATTCTCCTCAACTAGTTGTTTAAATGTTACATTTCTGCCATCAACTAGGGCAATTTTTGTTTCCCCTGAAAAACAACCGCCTGCACTATCACCCTCAACGATATATAGTTCAGTTTTAGTCGGATCAGCAGAAGAACAATCGGCAAGTTTCCCAGGGAGAGCAGTTGACTCAAGAAGCCCCTTTCTGCGGGTCAATTCTCGTGCTTTCCTTGCAGCCTCACGAGCACGACTAGCTGTAAGTGCCTTATCTATTATTATTCGTGCAACAGCAGGAGTTTCTTCAAAAAATTCACTAAGCTTTTCATTAGTTAGGCTTTCAACAATACCTCTTACTTCAGAATTTCCAAGTTTTGTTTTTGTTTGCCCCTCAAATTGTGGATGTCTAACCTTACATGAAATTACAGAAGTAATTCCCTCCCTACAATCTTCTCCACTTAAAGCAAAATTACTATTATCGAAAAGTTTATTTTTTCTACCATAATCATTAAAAACTCTAGTAAGAGCACCTTTAAAACCAGAAAGATGAGTCCCACCTTCATGTGTATTTATATTGTTTGCAAAAGTAAAAATATTTTCTGTATACCCATCAGTATATTGGATTGCAATTTCTACTTCTACATCTTCTTTTTCAGCTTTCAAATAAATTGGATTAGAATGGAGAGGTGTTTTATTTCGATTTATATGTTGAACAAACTCACTAATCCCACCATCATATTTAAAAATCTGATGTTTATCACTGCGTTTATCAAATATTTCTATTTCTAAACCAGCGTTCAAGAATGCCTGTTCTTTTAATCTAGTTTCTACTGTTTCATATTTGATGTCTACTGTTTCAAATATTTCAGGATCTGGAAAAAATGTAACTGTTGTACCATTACTTTCAATCTTTCCAATTTTTTTCAATTGTGATACCGGACTACCGTATTCATATTTTTGATGATACTCTACTCCATCCCTTCTTACCTTTACCTCGAGCCATTTAGAAAGAGCATTAACAACAGATACACCTACACCATGTAGACCGCCAGATACTTTATACGCTTTGCTATCAAATTTACCACCTGCATGCAGTGTAGTCATAACAATTTCTAAACCTGATTTTTTATATTTTTTATGTGTTGAGACCGGTATTCCTCTACCATCATCAATAACAGTTACAGACCCATCCTCATTCAAAGAAACCTGGATTTTTGTACAGTATCCAGCTAAGGCTTCATCTATCGAGTTATCAACTACTTCATATACAAGATGATGAAGACCTCTCTCATCAGTACTGCCAATATACATTGCTGGATTTTTCTTTACTGCAGAGAGACCTTCTAACACCTGGATTGAATCTGTATCATAACCTCTATTTTCTTCAGTTATTTCTTTATTCATTATTTTTCACATCAGATTTAGTATTTAGGCTAATTTAGTTAATTTTTTCAGGAATTTTTTCATCCCATCAGAATGACGTTTTTTCCAGTTTTTCATATGGAGTAAAAGCTAATAAATGTTACTATAATATAATACTATTTTGTTGGTTTAATTTTTAAAAAAGTGTTAAAAATGAAGCTTTATATTACAATTATAACTATTTGGGGTTAAAAAATGAGGAAAAAATATTTTTCTGTTATTTTGAAACGTAGTATTGTTTTGACTGTTTTTCTTATGATTTCAATATCATTGGCAGGATTAACATGTAGCGGCCAAGCTTTAGCTGATACTTATGCACCAATATTTTATTTTGAGGGAGAAGAAACGTGTTATCCTATTGATGCTTCGTATCATATAGATAATTCACAATTAACTTGTATTGATCCTTTTTTAGAGGAAACCTGCTTTTATGATAATACTCATGGAACTATCAAGGACGATGGTGTAATAAATCATTATAAAAGTGTAATGGACAGTTATGGTTTCACAGTCTATTATCATAATTATGATGATATTGCAACAGGATCAACTGTTATTCAATATTGGATGTTTTATGCATTCAACAAAGGTGAATTAAACCAGCATGAAGGAGACTGGGAGATGGTTCAAGTTGTCATAGACGATAATGGACCATCTTGGGTTTCGTATAGCCAGCATCATTCTGGTCAAAAAGCAACTTGGTCTCAAGTTGAAAAAGATGGGAACCACATCAAAGTATATGTAGCTCGTGGTAGTCATGCAAATTACCTTAGGTCTTTCTCAGGTAAACTTGGAATTGCAAGTGATATTGTAGGAGCAAATGGTAAGATTCTCAATCATGATGAATACATTTTGGATAACTTAGAAGATCAAACTTGGATTGATTTTGAGGGAAGATGGGGAGAAGTTGCTGATACTGAAGCAAACGCTATTGAAGCCTCTATTCTAGGTCAAGCTGGTCCAGAAGGCCCAAAATTTAGAGAAGATGGAGATATGTGGGGCGACCCTATTGGATGGGGTGGAAGCCTTTTTGAATCAAATGACATGCTATTTACATTAGAATGGTTTATGTACAATTTTGTTACAATATTTATTGCAATTACTTTGATTATTATAGCTTTAATGGCTTTTCGTATCTATCGAGGTCACAAGAAGTATGGTCTTGGACCACGTATTGTTTCAATGCTTTATATAAATGGTTTTAACTTGCATAGCATTGGGAACATACTTTGTTTTTTAGGGATTATTATAGCATTTATTGGTCTGGTAAATCCATGGTATCAAGTATCTTATGGAGTATCTGGAGAAGGTATCACAGAAACATTTCAAACCGGAGGAATGATTGATTTACTAAAATTTGATGGAATTAGTGGTCTTCAGGTTACTATTCCTGGAGCAAGTGGCCCTATTCCAATGGGTTCATTTGTTCTTCCATTCTCGTTGTTTATTGCCATTGGTCTTATATTTCTTATAATTGCTACAATTGGAATTCCTCTAAGCAGAAAGTTAGGTACAAAATATATATGGAGAGGTGTTAGACTAATTATTCCATTTATACTTATTATAATTGCAATTATGGCAATGGGCTCTGTTATTCCAACCTCGCCTGTTGAAGCTAGTGCTGGTACTAATTATGCAGAAGAGATATTAGGTTCAATTTCAGGCTCTCCATTTGGTGGACAATCATCCACGTATATTGAAGTAGAGGGTGCAATAGGTGGTCAAGTAGCTGTTGAATGGGGGCTTGGTTTAGGTGGTTGGTTGTTATTAATCGCTGGAAGTATTATTATTGTAGCAGGTATTTTAGAATTCATGTCAAAGACCCAATTTTTTGCCACAAAAATCCCTATGAAAGGTCAGATCCCTCCAGGAATGAATATTCAACCGCCTCCAGGAGCTCCACCAGCTTCACCTCAAACTCCTTCAAAACATAAAGTTCAACCGAAAGGTAAACACAAGGCTACATTTTGTACAGAATGCGGGGGAGAACTAGACGAGAAATCATCCTTTTGTGTGAAATGTGGTAAGAAGGCTGAGAATTAAATTTCAGTAAATTCTAATACAAGTTTGTACATATCAAAAAATGGGATTTATGCTTATTAATGTTGATTTACATATTCATTCTCGTTTTTCTGGTGCTACAAGCAAAAAAATGAATATTAAAACCATTTCTTTAGAAGCTCCTCGAAAGGGTGTTGATGTCGTAGCTACTGGTGACTGTCTTCATAGTGAATGGATGAAAGAAATAAGACAATGTAATGTTATCGATGAAGGTACTTTTGAGCTAAATGGAACACGTTTTATTTTAAGTACAGAAATTGAGGATAAAAAAAGGGTACATCATCTATGCTATTTTCCTTGTTTATCAGCTGTTTGGGACTTTAAAGAAAGAATAAAATCAAAATCTAAAAATATAGAGAGTGACGGTAGACCTAATGTTAATATGAGTGGTGAGGAAATTGCTAGTTTTGCTAAAGATTTAAACATATTAATTGGGCCTGCCCATGCTTTTACTCCTTGGACCGCAATATATGCATATCATAATTCATTGGAGGATTGTTATGGTGATTTGTCTGAATATATTTCTTTTGTAGAACTTGGACTTTCTGCGGATACTAATTTTGCTGATAGAATAAAGGAATTACATAGACTGACTTTTTTAACAAATTCTGATTGCCATAGCCCTCATCCTGTTAGACTTGCAAGAGAGTTTAATCGTTTTGAGGTTAAAGCTGCTAATTTTAAAGAAATAAGTAAAGCTATATTGAGAATTGGTGGTAATAAATCTGTTTTAAATGTCGGTTTACCACCTCAGGAAGGAAAATATCATGAATCTGCGTGTATATCTTGTTTTACTCATTACTCTCTCGAAGAAGCAAATCGTAGACGTTGGAAGTGTAGCTGTGGCAAACGTATAAAAAAAGGCGTAAAAGATAAAATTAATGAAAAAGCTGATTTTACAGAACCTCATCATCCTTTTCATAGACCCAATTATATTCATCTTATTCCACTTACTGAAATAATTGCAAAAGCAATAGGACAGCGTACTCCATTTACTCAGACAGTAAGTAAAAGATGGAATGAACTTATAAATGAATTTGGCAGTGAAATTAAAGTGTTAATTGATGTAGATATTAAGGATATTTCAAGAATTACTGTTCCTGCTATCACTGAAGCAATACAAGCATTTCGCGCGAAAAAAGTAATAATAAAACCTGGAGGAGGAGGTCAATATGGTAGTATTGAACTTCCTAGTAAAGAAGATAATTATGTAGCATTAGCCTTTGGACCAAAAGATAAACAAACAAGCTTACTTGAATACGCACGGTGATTTTTTTGGATTATATTTTAGCTGAGAAAAAGATAAAAGATATTGTTTATAAGAGTTCGAAGATTCTTGTAGATGTTGTTGATTTTCTATATGAAAATTTTAATCATTATAGTTGGATTGGCGTATATATTGTTGAAAATAATGATTTAATTTTAGGCCCATGGAAAGGAAAACATGCAACAGAACATACGAAAATACCTATTGGTAAGGGTATTTGTGGATCTGCTGCTGCTAGTGGTAAAACTGAGATTATTTCTGATGTGAATGCAGATGATAGATATCTTGCTTGTTTTGTTTCCACTAAATCAGAGATTGTAGTTCCAATTAAAAAAGAAGATAGAATTTTGGGTGAAATCGACATTGACTCAGATATTAAGGATGCGTTTACTAAAACAGATAAAGAATTTTTAGAAATTATTGCAGATATGCTTAGCCAGCATATCTAGCAATTTCAGCACTCAAGATCTTCATCACTGCCTAATGGCTCAGAAAGGGTTCGTTCATCATCTAATGGTGCTATCCTTCGACAGAGATTTAATGTTTTTGTTCATTTTTAGGTAGTTAATACAAATATAAAGAAAAATCCTAATCAATATTAATAATTTCGGAACGTAAATTAATCAACTTATTCCATGTATCACCTGAATCTGTGCTTTTATAGATATCATATCCTTCACAAGCAGCATATACTATTTCAGGATTAGATGGAGCAAATTCAATGTCTAAAACAACCATTTGAAGATCTAATACACCTGAATAACTTTTCAATCCATCATTAGACTTATAAATTTTATAAGATTGATAATTAGGTAGATTTGATCCAAAAAATAAAACTAGATTAGAATCTTCTGGGGATACTTTAACAACACCAAAAAAAGGACCAGATTGTGTTGTCCAATTTTCTCCACCATCTATTGACTTATGCATCCATTTAGTATGATCAGAGTACTCATATACATAAAATACCATTGCATCAGATGAGACATCAAAGGAATAAATTTGATTATTTTTACCAAAGGGGCTAAAGCTTGTCCAATTCTCCCCACCATCAGTGCTTTTTAAAAATCCTAGATTAAGTGAAGGATCCGCAAAATTATAACCATAAGTAAAAAATGTAGTAGATGATAAGCCTCTTGAATAAATCTGGTGAAACTCGTTATCATCATTTCCAACAGGAGTATTTGTTTCATACCAATTTTCACCTAAATCAGATGATTTGAATATTCCACCAGGAAAAAATAAACCTTGTAGTTGACTTTGTGAAGGCTGTTCAGAACTAAGTGCAGCAAGCAATATATTAGGATTATAATTATCAAAAACTACAGTATGCAAACCTGCATGTGAAAGCCCACAATTTGAAGATACCCAAGTACTTCCATTGTGTATAAGCTTATAAATCCCAGCACCTGCAGCATATTGACCTGTCAATGGACCTGGACCATTTGTAGTTGCAGCAAAAACAGCAATATTACTTCCTAAAGGAGAAATTGAAATAAAATATATTTCAGGATAACCAAACTCGGTATGCTTAATACCCTTACGTAACCATTCCCAGGTAGCCCCGCCATCAATACTTCTGAAAATTCCATTTCTTTCTGTCCCTACAAAAATAATATCTTGATTAAGAGGATCAACTGCTAAAGAATAAAAAACGCTATCCCGATCAGATGGTCTATCTGGCTCAAGAGGACCTCTTACTATTTCTAATCCATTTCCAATTCCATTGCCACAAGGATCAGATTCTTTTTCATTTTGATCAGTTGTACTCCCATTTGTCTTTTTATCTTGATTAGAGCTTTCTTGCTCCGTAGTACAGCCAGTAATAAGAAAAATTGCTATCAAAAATAGAAGTAAGATCATAATATGTTTTCTTTTTTTCATCCCATCTCAAATTACAATAATTCAAAAAAGGTTATTAAAATATTGGGTAAATAACTCTTTAAAATTGGAACCAATATTTTTTTAAACAAATAGTTAATATTTGATTTGGGAGGATGGAATGATACATAAATGTCCCATATGCAGGCACCAGCCAATTGAGAGATGGGAAGATAATGATTTGTATTGTCCTGAATGTGGTTGGCAGTCTGAAACTACCAAAATGGTAGTAGAACAAACATTCTAAATTCGCCCTTTGAATCTGTTGCCTTTTCAGAGGAAAAAACAGATATAGAGTATAGGCTCTAAAAATTTTATAAATCAGATTTTTTGAATTTTAATAGGAAAAAGTTTTTTTATAGGTAAAAATATTCTCTTTAATAATAGGATGGGATGTAAATGAGTAAAATAGCTTCAGTAACAGTAGATGATGAGATATTTACAAAATTGGATAATCAAGAAATAAAGCAAGAGGATATTTTTGCAAAATCAATACAACAATTGTTTGAAAATGAAAAGCAAAATAATGAGATTGTAACAACATTACAAGAAGATATAAAGATGTTAGAAAAACAAATTGAATCTTTGGAAATAGATAATGCTTGTGTAAAGCAAGAAAATAAAGAGCTAAATAAAAAAATTGATGATCTAGCTGAAATGTTTCCCTCAGCAGTAACAATACTTGGAAAAACCCCTGAATCAAACGAAATGAAAAGGAATAGATGGATCTTCTCTAAACAAGAATTTTAAAAAAAAATGAAAAAAGAAATAATTGAATTAGATCTGATGATCTAAATCAATTTATTTTTACTTTTTCTTCTTTGGAACTGGTTTGGTTTGTGTCTGAGTTTGTGACTGTTTTAATTCTTGTTTACCTTTTTCTTCTTGTGTTCTTGCAGCTATTAGACATCCCCTTGCAACCGAAAGTATTGGATCCTTGACATACTTTATTTTTGCCAAATCAACTCGCAGGTTAGCCTCTCTTAATCTTTTCTCGAATAACTCGAAAAATCCTTCTGGTTGTGCACTTCCTCCTGCAATTGCTACTGGGAATGCTACTTTTGGTGGTGTTATTTCTGAAAGTTTTCGGTCCAAGTTTCTAATTATATAAGTAATTAAGGCATCGTAATAGACTGTTAGAGCACCCTCTACACTACCCATCTTGACGTCTTTACCTAATTTAGAGACTTTTTCCTTTGTCGCAGTTACATGTTCCTTTGGCATTCCTGTTGATTTTGCAGCTTGTTCGTCAATCCAATCTCCACCTCGGGCTATACTAAATGACATCAGTGGTGTAGCTAAGTATGCAAGTGTTACATTTGTCATGCCTGCACCTACGCTTATGCCAATACCTGTGAAGTTACTTTCTGATAATTCTGAGTAAATTACTGCTAAACCTTCATCAATAACATGTGTATCGTATTTCATACCCTTTGTCAGCATTTCCATTGTTTTTTTGTGATATAGTACATTCATATCTGTGTCTATTGGATTTGCTGGTGTTGAAATATATAGTACCTCATTTTGTTTTTTTGGTTCTCCTAAAACTGTACCTACTATTAATTTCATAATAGGTATTGCTTCTTTTTCTTTAGGACTTATTATTCCATGAGTCATTGGTCTTCTTGCTTCTTTCTCGAAAATTGTTGCAAATTTAAAGGCATCTTCTCCCAATAGAGAAATACCATTTTTTCTCTCTATATAGAGAACTTTTGAAATATCTAACATTGTCTTCGTAAGATCACTTGAGTCAAGTTCCATAAAAGCGTTTCTTTGCTGCGTAAAAACTATATCTTCACGGTCTTTTTCAGCACAAATTATATTCATTGTTCCAATATCAAGACCTTTTGCCATTTCCACATCACCCTCCTTTTTATTTTTGTAATACCATGAGCGTTGATTGCTTTAAAAAGATTTCGGGACTTTTTGATTATTTTATTATTTTTTAATAGCTTTAATAGCTTTTAATCTTCATTTTTTCCTTTAGAATCTTTCTTCGTCGATTTATTAAAAAATCTTTCCTTAATTCTCTCAAAAAATCCTTTCTTTTCCTTTGTTTTTGGTGTCATTGTATTTGCTAGAGCCATTGAGGCTTTATCAATACCGACTGAACCCCATTTTTCAGTTGAACCAGGACTTAGGGTTTGTTTTAAATTTGATACCTCGGTAATTTTATCCTTAACTCTTGTAACGTTTTTTGGAGACTGTGAAACAAATTTACCGATCAGTAAATCACTTGGAGCAGCTTCCAAATCAAAATGTAATTCAGCAACAGCTGCTTCTACACTTTTTTTAGTTGCTTCTTCAATGTCCCTTTGAATTTCCTCATCTGTGTATAATCTAGCCTGTTCTTCCGTTTCTTTTACACTATATTCAGGTCTGTTTCCAATTATCCAAAGAATTGCACCAGCAAAAGTATTTCCCAGGAGAAGTAGAAAACCAGCCACATATAATCCAAAAACATAACCAACAAGTGGATAGTACCAATTTTGTGGATAATATCTGATAAATAAGAAAATTGAGAGCGATACAGCAATTACACTTAAAATTATTATGAAATAACCCTTTTTTGTCTGTTTCATCATCAGGTTAATACCTAATAATATCAATACAATTCCAGTTGCAACAGAAATTATTGTGTATAGTATTTCTTGCAGGTCAGATGAATAACCAATTTCAAAAAACATGATAAGAGCAGATCCTAATATTATTAGGGCAATCCCTGCAATAAAAACCATTGATCCTAAATAATAAACTACAGCCCCTCGGCTAAAAAGTTTATTAAAACTCCTTTCTTCATCTACTAAATCATCGTTGTGCATTACACCATCCGAGCTAGTAATACTTTTGCTAATATAAAAGTATTTGTAGCAGATGAGTTAGCCCATTACATCCCATATAGCATTTTTCCAGAGGTCTCTTAAAATAGATACATTTAGATTTACAACCATTTTCTTTTTATCTTCAACGATTAGTTTTTTTCCTTTGGTTATACCTATTATAATAAAAGGTGTATTTTGTTTTTTCAATGTTTTTTCAAATTCTTTTTCATATTTCTTCTTTATTTCTAGAATCCATCTTGTATTTGATTCAGAAAATAGCTTAAAGTCTGTTCGTAAAGCTTTATTGATATTTGAAACATCGATTTCAGCACCAATATCTCCACCAATTGTCATCTCCGCAAGACAAACAGCAATACCTCCCTCACTTATATCATGACAAGACGCGATATTTTTTTTATCAATTGCTGAAAGAATACTATCCATACAATTCTTTAACTGTTTTGTATCTGCCTTTGGGACAATTCCTTCATTAAAATCCATAATGTTATAATATTCAGATCCGCCCATTTCCTTTTCAGTTTCCTTACCAACTAAATAAATTGGATTTCCTTCTGCTTTAAAATCAGATGTTACACATTTTCTAATATCAGAAACAATACCAACTCCTACTATTTCTGGAGTAGGCGGAACAGCAGTTTTAACAGACTCATTATAAAAACTTACATTGCCAGATACAAAAGGAAGCTTTAAACCTCTAGCAGTATCCCCAAGACCTCTACATGCCTCGTAAAACTCACCCATTCTTTCAGGCTTTTCAGGATTTCCAAAATTCAAACAATCAAGTAAGGCATCAGGTTTAGCACCAACAGAGACAAGATTTCGGCATGTTTCATCAATAGCTGAACAAGCACCCCAATAAGAATCTCGTTCCATAAATCTTGGATTTATATTTGCTGTTACTGAAAGTCCTCTAAAAGAATTTTCAAAAGGTTTTAAAACCGTTGAATCCCCATGTGTCTGAATACCAATTTTACCCTGTAAAGGTTTAATTACAGTATTTCCTCTAACTTCATGATCATACTGGCGAATTACCCATTCTTTTGATGCAATGTTTGGACAGGTAAGTAACTTCTTTAAAATCTCATTTAAATCAGGCATTTTAAAATCTTTTTCATCAACTCTCTTTATTTCTGGAATGATATATGGACGTTGACAGCTATCATATTCTGGTCCACCCGTGTAAAAGTCCATGTCCATTTCAAGAATTTTTTTATCTCTGAAAAAAACGCGTGTAATCTTTTCATCAATTACTTTACCAACAACAACAGCTGTTACATCCCATTGTTTACAAATGTGTAGAACTTTATCAACATTTTTAGGATCAACAAGAAACATCATACGTTCTTGACTCTCAGAAACCCATATCTCCCATGGCAAAAGCCCCTCTTCTTTCAAGGGAATATTATCAAGGTGTATTTCAGCACCAAATCCAGCCGCATATGCAAGCTCACCACTTACACAAGATAGACCTCCCCCACCAAAGTCTTTAAGTCCTTCCAGCAATCCTTTTCTATTACATTCAAGAGTAACATGAATTAAAGGTTCTTTTGTTATAGGGTCTCCCACTTGTACTGCTGATCTACTGCTTTCTTCACTTTTATCTGTTAATTCTGCAGATGCAAAGGTCACACCATGAATTCCATCTCTGCCTGTTTTTCCACCCACATAAATGTAAATATTTCCAGGAGCTTTAGCCCTGCTATGAATAAGTTCCTCTTTTTTCATAACACCTATGCATCCAACATTTACAAGACAATTTCCTGTATATCCTTTATGAAAATATACCTGACCTGATAAGGTTGGAATGCCAATTCTATTTCCATAATCTCTTATTCCATCTACTACTCCTTTAAACAGATATCGTGGATGCTTGGTTCCTTTAGGCACCTCATTTAATGGTAAATTTAAAGGTCCAAAAAATAATGGATCAATGTATGCAATCGGTTGACTTCCCATGCAAACTACATCTCTCACAATTCCACCAACCCCCGTCGCAGCACCACCATATGGTTCTACCGCTGATGGATGATTATGTGACTCAAGTGCAACACAATAATAATGATTTTTATCAAACTCAATTACACCAGCATCTTCACGAGCAACAATTTTGTTTTCTTCAATTCCAAAGACATGTTTTTTCAAAGGAACTTTTGATGATTTATAACAACAATGTTCTGACCAAGCTTGCCCAAGGGCCTCTAGTTCAACATCAGTAGGATTTCTTTTCTTATTTTTAAAATAGTCTTTAATACGTTTCATCTCAGGTAAAGCAAGAGCAATTCCCATCCTATCACTAATGCCCTGTAGTTCTTGTTCAGATGCAGAAAAAACATCGACCTCATATAAATTAAATGGATAATTTTTTTCCTTAAATAATCTATCTAACTCCAATAGCACTCCCCAATATTTTGTTATTTTTCAACAATTTTAATCTCATATGTATGAATCACCGGGTTTGTAAGTAATCGTTGGCACATTTCCTCTACTTTCTTTTTTACTACATCCTTGTTTTTAGCCTCTATTAAAAGATCAACAGTTCTATTGGTCTTTGCTTCCTTTACGGTATCAAAACCAAGTAGATGTAATGCTTTAAGAGTGTTGGCTCCTTCAGGGTCTGAAACTCCTTTTTTAAGTCCAATTTTTACTTTAGCTTCATACATCATAATCTAAGCGGAAAATAAGAGATTGTATAGATTAAGTTATCGTTTTTGATTTCCTACTTTATATATTCTAAAAAAGCATAAGTTATATATATTTTGGTATATATGCCATATAATACAATATCATTAGAGAGTGCGGATGGGGATTGCCTAGTTGTTTTCAAATGTAATCACGAAAGTGAAAAGAAAGCAAAAAAAAGAAAAAATTAGTAATTTTAGTGATAATAATTTAGAAAAGAAAAAAAATAACACAATTGAAAATATCGATGATTTTGTAGATAATCTCATATCTCAGATTAATTCTAATTCAAGTGTGAAATATGCAAGATTCATAACTTTTTTAAGAATTAGACATAAATTGTCTACTAAAAAGTTACTTTCAATTACAATATCGGTTCTATTACTTTTTGCTGTTATTGCTTCTGCAAGTTCTTTAATCGACTCCAGCAGTTCACCCGTTGATATGGTAGGAATAGCTGCTGAAGATACTTTGTTATTTCAAAATAATCAAACAGAAAATTTATTGTACAATGATAATTCCACATTTCGTGATAATGAGAGTTTGGTTAATAATGAATCTTCTGAACCCAATAGTAATGATACATTACTTATGGATGTTGATATAAATGCGTCTTTGAATAAGACAGTTTTTTATGTTGGATTAAATCTCACATTAAATTGTGACAAAAGCATTTACAATATAAATGAGACTGTTGTAACTGAAGGAACGGTTAGTTATAACAATTCGATGATAAACACATATGTTAATATTTTAAGGACTAGCCCAAGTTATAATTTGTCTGAAAACTTAACAATCCTGGATGGAAGATTTATTTATGAATTTGTTCCAATTGAGAGTGGTAGTTATATTATACAAGCCAGCATTTCTTATTTGAATGAGAGTGTCGAGGAGGGATTAGTTTTTGATGTTTTGGATGAACCTGTTGAGAATATTTCGAAGAACGTTTCTTACTTAAGTGTTTGGGATGATTCTGATTATCAGATTGTGTTTGTTGGGGAGCAGGTTACTTTTTTCGCGAATTATTCCGGGTTTAATGGTAGTATTTTGAATGCTAGTTGTCTGATTTCGTTTAATGTTGGTGGTTGGTCTTCTCCTGTTGAGATGAGTTATGTTAATGGTTTTTATATAATTCATAGGTCTTTCAGTGTTGCTGGTTCTTATCAGTTTAGAGTGTCCTGTTCTGCTGATGGATTTGAAACTAAATCTGTAATAGATAGCTTTGTTGTTTCCGAGGCAGTTACTGACGTTACTGAGGTTTCAATTGTTTATCCGAAAAGTGATGAAAATGTTCATGTTTTGCCTGGTACTAGTTTTTATGTTGAGAGAACAATTAATGGACCTCGTGGAATAAATGCTGTTTTTGCTCCTCTGTTTTCGGATGGTTTAACGGTTGAGAAATTTGAGATCATTAAACATAATACTTCTAATGGAAGGATTTTAGAAATTGTGAGAGATGTTACACCTCAAGCATTTATTGCTAGTAAGGGATTGTCTATTGTCGAGAGAAGGATTGATAATTTACGTGAGAATTTACCAGCAAATGTGAAACAGCTGAACCGTGTTTCTTATTCTGAGTCATTTAATTTAGATGGTCCAGTAACTATCAGAGTTTGGTTTAAAGCTCCTAGCTGGGAGGACATTATATCCGGAAGTAAGCCATCATCAGGAAAAATAAGTTACCTCACATTTGCTAATGATGAAAGTGATGGATTTGATTTTGAAAGTAGTACCTGGTGGAATTCAAACTGGGGTAAACGTAAGCTTATCACAATTAATTCTTCTCAGGTCGCTGCTGATCTTACCAACTTTCCTATTCTTGTTAACATTACAGATACTGATTTACGTGATTATGCGCAGAATGATGGTGATGATGTTGCTTTTGTTCTATATTCGGATAATACTACTAAGCTTAATCATGAAATAGAATTGTACAATGGTTCAACTGGTGAGCTTTTTACTTGGATAAATGTTACCAGTCTTAGCAGTAGTAGTGATACGAAGATTTGGATGTACTATAACAATAGTGGCAGTAGTAATCAGCAGAACCCAACAGGTGTATGGGACTCAAATTATACGGGAGTATGGCATCTTAATGATTTAGTAACCGATGAAGTAACATCAGGAACACATGTCGACTCGACAGTTAATGGAAATAATGGATCTCAAAATAACAACGATGACGTCTTAGGCTTAATTGGAGGAGCACAAGATTTTGATGGTGATGATTACATTAATATTGCCAGTACATCCAGTTTACAATTCACTACTGGGATAACACTATCGGGCTGGATCAGGCTTAGAACCTTTGGCGCTGGTAGTGATGTCGATCCGATTCTGCGAAAAGGTGAAGCTAATCCTAATAATTATCAGCTTATGATAGATGATAATTTGCCTCAATTTTTCTTAAATGGTGGTGATGGAGACGCCATCATCGGTACTACTGCTCTAATAGCAAATACTTGGTATTATATTGTGGGTACTTGGGAATCCGGTGGATCTCGCATAGTTTATCGTAACGGTGTTCAAGATGGTACTGGCACATTCACTGGCCCAATTCCTACAGACACCAGAGACCTATATATCGGCGGTAGAGCCGGTACTGATAGCATTAATGGTTATCTCGACGAAGTACGTGCTTCAAATATTGTAAGAAATGCCAGCTGGATAAGTACAACCTATAATACAGTGACGAATACAAGTACATTCATAAGTGTTGGAAGTGAGGAATATAATACAAACACATCAGTTAATACGATTTCACCTTATAATGTGACTTACTCACCTTATATTATTACTGCAACAGGAGCAAATGGTTTGGACAATGTCACACTCTACTACCGCTATTCAATAGACAACTCAAGCTGGGGTAGCAATGTTTCTTGGAATAACAATAGTAATCCTGATACAGAATCACCATGGCAATGGAGTTTTAATTTCTCAAACGGCACAGGCTATTATGAGTTTTATAGTATCGGTAACAAATCTGGTTTTTCTGATGAATCAGCACCTAGTAGTGCTGATGCAATTTGTTATTTTAATGAAAGTCTTAATACTCCCCCAGATATAGCTCTCATAAACCCGCAACCCAATGGAACAATAGATGTAAGTCCGCTTCCGATATGCAAGGTTTGGGCAAATGATAGTGATGGTGATACATTAACAGTTTATTGGTATGAGAATACTACTGGAAGCTGGTTTTTAAGAAATACAAACAATAGTATTAGTGCAAATTCTGTTGTTAGCTATAAATTTATGGAATTTAGCAATTATTCTACTACATATTGGTGGAAGGTCGCAATAAATGACAGCGTTGACAATACCACTGCATATTTTTATTTTACAACCGAGCCTATCAGTACCTCAGTTGATTTCATCACCCCGTATAATATAACGACATCACCATTAACTATAACTGCTACCGGTGATTCTGTATTAGATAACGTTACATTGTATTACCGATGGAGTCAAGACAATATTACTTGGGAGATGGGCTCAGGAAACATAAATTGGTCGTCCGAACTATTAACCAATCCTGGATTCGAAACTGGAGATACAACAGGTTGGACAAATGGTGGCGGAGGTACAATGACAGTCGGTACAGATTGTCCCTGGGGCACAGAATCTCCTTATGAAGGTACATATTATTCATATTGGTTGCTTGCAGGTGAGAATGTAAATGCTTATGCTTATCAGAATGTGAGCCTGGATAGTTATGCTAGTTATATTGATGCAGGTGAGGCAAAAATAAATGTGACAGGTTGGCTTGTTTCTGATGAATATAATGTACCTGTATATGATGAGTTCTATATGAATGTCAGATTTTATAATGCTTCAAATGAGAATATGAGTGGTTGTTGGTATGAGTCGGGTGGAACTAATCCTATATCTCAGGGGAGTGGAAATAATGTTGATGATTGGGCTATATATGGCATCACAAACTATACTATTCCTACAGAAACAAGAAAAGTACAGGTTAGTTACTTTACATGGGAATATACTCCCCCCTCAACCTGGTACGATGCAGGTTCAGCAGACAACTTTTCAATAAAAGTTGGAATTGAAGATTATAATTGGACTGAGTTTGGAACAGATTCGAATTACCCTTGGAGCTGGGATTTTAACTTCCCAAACGGTACTGGTTATTATGAATTCTATATTACAGGAAATAAATCAGGGTCACCTAACGAAACAACTCCAGATAATGCTGATGCTATCTGTAAATTCAACAGGCAACCAACAATTACCAATGAAGGTCCAAACAATGGAAGCACTGATATATCGCTTACCCCGCAGATGAATATAACAGTAAATGATCCTGATGAAGATACTATGACTATTACCTGGTACAGCAACAGTAGTGGTACTTGGCAGGTTTTCGGAACAAATTCCAGCGTCGTCAACGGAACTTATCACCAGATAAACACAAACTTTAGCTCGACTGGAAAAACCTACTGGTGGTATGTAACCGTTAATGATGGATTAGATACTAATACCAGTGCAACCTTCTATTTCACTACAACAGAAGCTGCACCACCACAAGTAACCACCAATTCATCGACTGGTGTCGAAGAAACTAACGCGACATTATGGGGATACCTCTACGACGATGGAGGAGAATCGTGTACTGTCCGATTCGAATATGGAACAACAACTAGCTATGGAACAAATACGACGAATCAGACAAAAAATACAAATGATGAATTCTCTGCTGGTATAAGTAGTCTTACGCCAGGACAACTCTATCACTACCGAGCATTTGCAAACAACACCTATGGCTCAGATATAGGTAGTGACTTAACATTTCTAACAAAACCACAACCTCCAACAAGCCTAACTGCACAAGCAAACAATAGCGCAACTATCTTTCTCACATGGATCATAGGAACAGGAGCAAACAACACCTACATAGAACGAAACACATCCAGTAGTTGGTCACGAGGAGAAGGGACAGAAATCTTTAATGGTACAGCTGCACTTTATGAAGATTCTGGACTTACACAGGGGACTACTTACTACTATCAAGCATGGAGTTATTCTACCTGGACAGATGGCTTAACACTTTTCCAATGGTCAGACAACAATGCAAGTGATAGCAACACAACAAATTATAGACCAACAAGCACTCCTATCAACCCTGCAAATGCATCAACAGATGTGAGTCTGCAGCCTACTTGTCAAATATGGGCAAATGATACAGATGGAGATACACTAACTGTTTATTGGTATGAAAACTCAACATCATCATGGATACTCAGACAAACCAATACCAGCGTATCAGCAAACTCAACCGTGAATTGGACGTTTACACAGGCGAGTGCATATGGTATTACTTATTGGTGGAAGCTCGCAGTAAATGATACAGTAGACAACATCTCTTCTGTGTATCATTTTACAACAGAATCAATAAATACATCCGTTGATCCAATTAGCCCATATTTAATATCAACATCCCCACTTACCATAAATGTCACTGGTGATTCAGGCTTAGATAAAGTTACGCTATGGTATCGCTATTCACCTAATAACTTCTCATGGTGGAATACAAATTGGTCTAGTAGAAAGCCAATCAATCTAAATGTTTCATCTGGAACTACGCCAGAAAACTACACGGTTTTATTAAATATCTCTTATGATACAATTATGCAATCTGATTTCAATGATCTCCGATTTATTAGATATAGTGACAATATAACCGAACTTGACTTTTGGATTGAAGATAAAAGCAATGGAAACTGGGCATCAGTATGGATAGAAATAAGAAATAATATTACCACAACAAATCAAACCCATACATGGATGTATTATGGAAATCCTTCAGCGGGATCAAATTCAAATGGAACAGCGACCTTTGAGTTCTTTGATGATTTCCCGGGAACGAGTTTAGACACGAGTACATGGTCAGCAACTGGTAGTTATTCAGTTAATGATGGTATTACTATTACTACTGGAAGCATATATACAGATTCTACAGTGGCGTCTTCTCCTCAAAATTTAACATTTGAAATGAAGGCTTATTATTCGGGCTCAGATGCAAGTTATTCGGGTCTTGAGATTGCGGATGCGCAATCCACATCTGGAGGAAATGGCGGAGCAAATGCATTGGCCTATCATATGACAGATAGTGGCGGCCAAGATATAACTTTGTGGGGAGCTGATGGAACTGTATCTTCTTATAACATAGTTAGCGGTGGGTCGTTAACTCCTAACCCAACATTAAATACTGATTATATCTTTGGTTACTCATTTTATGACAGTTCTCAGATAAGCTACTTCTACCAAAACCTCGAATATAGTGATATTGATAGGGCAACTTACAGCGGAACTTGGAGTGATCCGTTTTATCTATGGTTAGGCTATTTCACTGGAAGCTCTGCTGGGGGAACAAACATTGATGATATAACTGTATCATGGGTTCGAATCCGTAAATATACCTCTTCAGAGCCAACATATTATATCGGCGAAGAAGCCTGGATGGAATGGAGTGATATAAATAATCCTGATACAAGTAGCCCATGGAGCTGGAGTTTTAACTTCCCCAATGGAACTGGGTATTATGAGTTTTATAGTATTGGTAATAAATCTGGTTCAGTTAATGAAACACCTCCATCTTTTGTTGATGCAATATGTCAATATGCTACTACAACTATTAATGTTACACCATCACAATGGGATGTAGGTACTACGACAATTGGTAATTATAATTACTCAACATCAAATAATTATTTCAACCTAACAAATAATGGAACTGTTATTCTAAATATAGAAATCAAGGCAAGCAATGCTACCAATGAGACAACTGGAGCCTATTGGAATCTCAGCGATACACCAGGTTTTAATAACTATAGTTTACAATATAATAAGAGTGGTGATGTAAGCTGGACTAATATAAACCTTACATACGATTCTTTTGTCAATAGCCTAGGTATTGGTTTATGGGATACATTTGATTTGAACATATTCATGGCTACTACGTCCACCAAAAGCGATCCAATGACCTTAACAGTTACATTCAAATCAGTAGTAGTATAATATCTTTTAATTTTATTAACTTAATTTTTTCATTATTGTAATTAAGATTTTCTGGACTATGATTTTAATTAAACTATTTTCAAATAAAGTCAAATATACAGCTGATTTATATGATTAGTAATATAAACATTTATAAATTACTTTTATTATGTCATATTGAGCTAGAGAGGTAAATTTTCTCGAGAGGATAATTAAGAATTTATCGTTCTACATCAAGTCGTCAAATATACAGCTGATTTATATGATATGTTATATAAACATTTATAAACTAATTTTTATTTCAAAACATTGAGAGGGATGGTTAACTCACGACGAGGGGTAGATATCAAATTATTGCATTTTTGCCCACATTGTCATAGCAGTAAAATTGTCAAAAATGGGTACCATCATCATGGTAAATTACAATTTTTTTGTAATTCCTGTCGTAAATATTTTTATGAAGATTCCGCAAAAGGTTATCCACCTACTTCTATCCCATTTCCTGTCATTACTTATGTTTTGTATTTCCGCAGGAGAGTTCCTGAGTTTTCTAATATGAGAAAGTACAGGAAGTTTGTCAACTATTGGTTACAATATCTTAAGGTTAGTGACCAAGAAGTTTCTAGGCAAACTATTCATCATTGGATTAAGAATTATGATAAATTTCTTGATAAGGTTATTAGTTTTTCTGAGTCTCGTGATTTTGTTAGGCAGCGGGTTTCTGAGGTTCTTCCTGTTCCCATTCGTAAACCCATTCCTTATAGAAGAACCTTGAAAGTTTTGGAAAAGAAATTTGGTAAGGCATACTGTATTGGTTTGGTTCGTCACAATCCTGTTTTTTTCCAGGATTTAGTGGACATCGTTAGTAAGCATGGTGTGTTTATTTGGGAGTTTCTTGAGAATGAATTTGGAGGTGGCAGCGTAAGCTATCGACCCTTACCTGTAGGCTAGTAGAGCAGAAAGTGATATGAAATGTTAGAGGAAGATTGGATTCAGAAATCATCCTGGATTCCCGGTGAGACTGATAGCGATAGCTATAAGTCTCGTAGTTTTGAGAAGTCTTCCTCCAATATTGATTATCTTGTTGATCGTGTTCTCGCTAAACATTACGGAAGAAAAATCTTTAATGGCACTAAGAGACGGCTCCCTTGGAAGCAGGTTTTAGGTGTTGTTTTAGCTTTGATCATTGTTTTAGCTGCCGTTCCTTATGTGTTGTCTCCGTTGTATGGTGATTTTGGTTCTGATGTTTCTATTAGTTTGGATCCAGCTGATGTACATTTGAATGAGACTTTGTTTGTGAACATGAGTATTCCTTTAAGTTATAATATTACAACTGTAGTTGCTGATATGGCTGGTGTTGATAATGTTAGTTTAGAGCTAGTTGATAATAGTACTGGTTTGCATTTGTGGGGTGGTATTTGGTTAGTGGATGATATTGTTCCTGGTGAGCATGTTATAACTATTAGTGCATGGGATGATGTTAATGGTTCTTATTTTGCAGGTACCAGAATGAGTATTCTTCCTGATGAAGAACCGGTTGATAATGAGACTTCTGATCCTATTGGAAATGATACAATAACCCCAGATGAAGATGATAATAGGACAGAAAATGATACAATTGTTCCAGTTGTTTTAAATCTTACATTAGGAGCTGATAAGAATTCTTATTTTGTAAATGAAACCATTTCCATCTTTGGCGTAGTTGCTTATAATGACTCGTTGATAGATACATCTGTTGATCTTTTTATATTTGGTCCTGGTTTGAATTCTTCTGAGAATCTTAATGTGTCATTTGGTATGTTTAATTATGAGTTTATTCCTGTTGTAGCTGGGGAATATTTTGTTTTGACGAATGTATCTTATGAAAATGAATATATCTTGGAGCATCTAACGTTATATGTTATTGCTAAATCTGGTGAGAACGTTTCTAAGGATGTTTCTGAGGTTTCTATAATTGACCCGAAGGAAAAGGAGGAGGTTTATGTTGTTCCTGGTACTACTTTCTTTGTTGAGAGAACCATTATTAGTTTGAATAGTTCCAGTGCTATTTTTGCTCCAATGTTTTCTAGTGGTTTATCTATTGAGAGATTTGAAATTATTGGTGATAATAGACCTTCTGGTCGTTCAGTGAGTTTATTCGATGAAGAAAATCCAAAAGTGTTTGCTGCTGGAAGAGGTGAATCCATAATTGAGAGGCGCATTGATATTTTACGTAATAGATTACCATTGGGCGTTAGAAGTTTGGATAGTATTTCTTATTCCAGATCTGTTAGATTAGATGGTCCCATAACTGTTCGTATTTGGTTTAAGGCCCCAAGTTGGGAGGATATAAAATCAGGTCAATCACCTTCCTCTGGTAAAATAAGTTATTTGTTATTATCAGCTGATGGTAATGATTTTGATTTTGAAGGTAGTACTTGGTGGAATTCCAGCTGGGGATATCGAAAACTCATAACAGTTGACTCCAACCAAGTTGAAGCAGATCTAACAAACTTTCCAATACTTGTTTACAACTCATCAGACAGTCATCTAGCAAACTATGCCCAAGACGACGGAGGTGACATCGCATTTATACAATACTCAGATAATACAACACAATTCAATCATGAAATCGCACTATACAACAATTCAACCGGACAAATAGCAGCATGGGTAAACGTTACAAGCCTAAGTAGCAGCGTTGATACTAAAATATGGATGTACTACAACAACAGCGCATGCAGCAGCCAAGAAAATATCACAAAT
>DAOVGR010000036.1 GCA_030672305.1 Thermoplasmatales archaeon
TTAACTTTAGGAACTGTCCTATACATAAGTCTGTACTTAGATAGATCAGCTATAGGAGTAATACCCCAGAGCTTTATCCATTCAGACGTATATGGACTTACCTTGTAACCTAGTCCTGAACCTGGAGGAGTTGCGTGCTTAGGTACAATGTTCTGCTGCATCATCCAACTGTCAGCAGTCTTTTGATCGTATTTTCTAGAATCTCCTCTATTGAGTAATCTAGCGGTAAATTGAGAAGCCTTATTTAATAGACCATTCTTTGGAGCTTCTGCTTTAATATGAATTGGATTTGGAGCATGCGCTGTAGAGCCCTCTACACGGGTCATTTGAGCATTAGCAGTCATACTTGGTTCACTAATGGTTGATACATTAGGAACGACTACAGTACTTCCACTGCTTGTATTACATCTAGGGCACGTTTCAACAGCTATTTGTTGCCCTGACCTAATGTCAAAACTCTTTGTCGTTTCTGCCCCACATTTTGCACATAACATAATATCACTAATCTACTTTCAGTTGTTTAATAGTTTTCTTAATTTGACTATTCGGAGATTTATTTGGACCAACCTGTTCTCTAATGTGTTTTTGATATATTGAATGACACTTTCCGCCATAAGCATCTGGGTGTCGATGCATTGATGGTCCACAGTCACTACCTGAGCCACCAGATTTTGCTATAAATATTTCTTTTATTTTTGCTCTAAAACACATATATTTTAACTCCTTGCTTTAAATTCAATAAACTGTTCTTTATTATTATTACCATATCCATACTGATGATGGAAGTCTTTATGATGTTTTTCACATAATGTAATACCATTTTCTAAAAGAATTCTTTTATTTACATTGTCATGAAAACTATCTAAATGATGTGCAACAAGTGTTTTACTATTTTCTTTACAAATTTGGCAAATATAATTGTCTCTTTCAAAAACAGCCGTTCTCCATTCGTAATATTCTGAATATTTTCGTTTATTTTTTCTTTCTTCATCAGTAAGATTAGGATTCCATTGTGGATGTTTATTACCAGTAATACTAGGTAATTTTTTGCCCATATTTGCTTTACTTATTTTTTCCTTTGTTTCATCTGTGTGATGTTTACCATAAAAATTATTTCTTTTGCCTATTTTTACACAAAATTTACAAATATCTGTATAATCTCTAAAACTTAATAATCTACTTTTCTTACAATCTTCACAAATACACCACACCTTTCTACCTGAACCTTTACTTAAATCATCAGGATTATAACCAAATTCCTTTATGGTTCTTTCTCTATCTATCATTTTACACCTAATCCTGACATTAAGTCACTTGTCCACGGAGAATTAAAACTATCTGGCTTTAAATTAAAATCTATTCCCATAATATCATCAGATTTAGAAAAACCACCAGCTTTACCAGATACAGAACCACCCGAAAAACTTGTTATTCCTTTAGTTCCGAGTGTTAAGCTCATTACCATGTCATCATGTGCTCCACGGCCTTGGAGCTTGCCGTTTTTATACCCGAACATTGATAGTTCAAATACTAATTCATCAATCATTTTTCTTGAACGAGTATCACCATATGGAAATATAATCTTTAGATCTTCCATTAATTGTCGTAACAAATACGTGTTATTCTCCTTTTTTTGTCGTGTGGTTGGAATTCCCACAACAGGTAAATTATCATCTTTTAAAAGTTGTTCAAAAATTGCCTGAAAAACATTATTTTCCACATGAATCTGAATTGGTTCAAAAGCTTCATATCTGTCTTTAATTGCCTGAATTTGAACATCATATTTCTTTCCAGTCTCTTTCCAGATATCCACAATGGATATGTTACCTTGTCTATCGTCTTTAAGTGTTGTAACAACGGAATAATCAGAAGTTGCAGTGGTTCCAATAGCAAAATCTGCTGAAATTAGATACCTAGATTCACCGTCTGTTTCTGTTTCAAATGTGTAATCTCTATTCAAACAAGCCTTGGAAAGTTCATTAGGAAATATAGAATTAGAATCATCCATTGGATTATTCATAAATTCCCTGGCGAATGGAAGAGCACCTATTTCAGCTCTTTTTGCCATTAATGAATCATAACTGTATCTCTGCGGCCAGAGAGGCTCATCGGCAGAATTTAACGCAGGATATTGTGAGATATTATAACCACGCTCTGGTTCCATTATAGAGGCATATAAATCCTTAAAACTAAATCTTGTTCCTACAACATTAAGATAAGAATCGTGTTTTACCATATTAGATAATGATGAAAAGTAAAATTCATGAATAGCATCATCTGTCATAGCAGATCTTTCTGATAATGGATCATCTACACCGGTAAACCGTGGGTGGGAGCCTCGAATACTAGAACCAAATGACTTGGATTCTATCTTATTATGATTACCTTTCTCATTTATTTCTATGAGTCCTTTATTTCCTCTAGACCAATTTATACTTTGTAATATTTCAGTTTCTTCTATTTTGATTCTAATACGGTCTATGAGCATATAAGACTGATCTAAACTATTAGATAACAGCATAGTATCATTATTGTCTATTTTATCTTTTGGATTAATCTGAGGACTGAAAATAGTGGTCCAAAGAGGGAAAGCAAGGCTACAAATCGTGCTCTTACCATGATCTCTGCTACAGAGCGTTAGATTTCGATGAAAGTGTGTTAAATTATATAACCAGTCTCTATGAAACTGCATTAGCTCTAGATTAATTATTTCTGTTGTGAAAAAATAAACATCATTTTCTGATGTTTTTAAATTCATTTCTGAGATAAAATCCAATTTAATCAACTCACAAATACAATGAGTTGTAACTCACTATATAAATTAAAAAATTTAAAGTAATCTATGCTATTCACATTGATTACAAACATTAAAATTATAAACTAAAAATCCTTCATTTAAAAAATATGAGCCATCCTCATTGAGAACAGCCACGTCCCTTGTTTTACAATTAGGGCACTCGATTTCAACTATCATTATTATCATCTTCTAAATAATCCACTATGTCATTATATAACTCTGGATTACTTCTTTTTATACTGTTTAATGCAGCATCGACATGTTCGTCTACTGCGACATCGTATTCTTTGATTGATTCTTCATTTGTTCCTTTAAGAATCATGTCGTTTTTGAACGTCTCGGTGAATGCAACGATTCCTAAAAATATTGCTCCTGCTTCTTTTGGATTCATTACCATTTGCGCAATGATATCCCGAAAAGCATATTTTAGGATGTCTGAGTGCATTACTCTCATTCTTTTTTCTGGATCAATTGTAAGTTTCCAAGGTTTTGATTCTGGTCCAACAATTGGGGTACATTCTGGTATTACATAACCAAGGTCTGGGCTTCTCAATAAATCCCAGAACGAATGTCTTCTTTCAACACTGAACTTTATTTCGTAGTTTAATATTCTCATCAAATCACTGACTTCTATTATGCACTATTACTATATAAGGCTATTCCTTATCCAATTCACTCATTTTATCTCGTACTGCTTTCCATGCATCTGGAAATTCTGGAAGTACATCCATACAAACCTTTCCAAATGTATCTGGTACCATCATTGCTACTGGTGTGTTTACACTTTTAGCTTCACCGGTTATTGAGCCTAGCTTGTCGAGGTACTTATTGGTTTCTGACACTAGAATACCAAGGAGTCTTATTTCATCTTTGGCCAAAGTTGTCTTATCTAGGAACATTGTTGCTCTAGTTTTAACCCTTGCGAGCATTTGGGCACAAGTTGAAGCCACGGATGGAAGATATTCTGTTACTTCTTCCTGGACATCCATTGGAATATGTCTACGCATATGATTTTCTACAATCACGGAATGTGTGTTAATTCCTTCATCTACTAGAGCCTGAACTATATCATCCTTAGTCATTCTACCGAGCATATATGCAAGCTCGTAAAGTTTTCTATTTTCACTCTCTTGGAGAATGCAGTTACATGTCTCTAGGTTCAGTTTTGCCATAGTATCACTCTAATAATTATAAAATAGTAACTAAATAGCAATCGCTATTTAGGTGAGATAAAGTTTTATTTATCCTCTAAGATATATATATTGTTGTATTAAGTATATAAGTGTTTCTTAAAAAGGATTATGGGAAAGAAATATCTATTTTTCCTTCACCAACATTAAACCAATATTTAAAATGTTTTATTGCTGATTCTTTATCAGATAATAATTCAAATAATTGGAGTTCTTGTAACTCTTTTTGTGCTAATCCAATTTCAATACCACTATAGCCTAAATTTATAAAGTCTTGTTCATTAAGTAAGGATTTAATTTCTTTCATATATTACGACTCCTTATTATTTAAGTCTATCCATACTAATAATTCTTCTAAACATTTTTTACAAATCATTCTACCAGATTTATAATAACAGATAGTATTTTTAGAACATTCTTCACATTTTGTTTCTTGAGTGTACATAATTAATCAGCCAATTCAAAACTATATTCATTATCTAAATAAGAAATATTCAATTCACTTATCTCTCTCCATTCTGGCTTTCCCGCTTTTATCCATTCAACCCATATAGATTTAAAATATATAAAGTCGCCGTGTCTTTTTGTTTCTCTTGAACAAATTCTGAAATCATGTCCGTCTGGATGGAGTTTTTGTAGGTCTTGTAGTTTCATATAGGGCACCCCGTAAACCACTCTGGCACTTTTAATTTAACTTCCTCATGTTTAGGAAATTCTTTAATAGTAATTTTTACTCTCTTACCAACGAATCTAGATATAACATCATTCCATTTTGCTTTACTTTCATGCTCTATTTTCATAGTTGTAAATGGTCGTGATTCATAACCACGTTCTTCTGTTAGTGTAGACTTAATATTAGCAAAAGAACAATTATCTTCCCAACATTCTTCACATTGATCCCACATTCTACAATTGTTACAAATATCCTTACCACATACTCTACATTTTGTGATGATGTCTGATTCTTTACCACAGATATCACATGTGATTACTTCTATTTCTTTTGTTATTATTGTTCTCATTTACACCACAATCCACTCTGAATCATTCCATACTTTATTATATTTTTTATGCATTACAAAGGTTAACCATAATTGTTCCCATGTTATTTTTGTATTGTTAAATAAATATGTTTCATAATTCATTTTACTGAAATTATAAAATGCATCTATCAAAACCACACCAT
>DAOVGR010000076.1 GCA_030672305.1 Thermoplasmatales archaeon
TAAAAGCTCTGTCTCCTCCAGCTGGTCGACCTCGTCCAGGCAAACCACGACCTTTGAGCCACTTTTTTCCAGCTCCTGCTTTAAAGAATCCAGAAGCTCATCATAGGCTATACCCCTCCTTGACGGCATCTTCCGGGTGGGCCTTTTCTGTTTGAAGAAATCCAAAACCATCGAATAAATTACTCCCATTTTCGTGGTTTTGTTGAAACAGTTCACGTAGCAGAACAGCCCGTCATATTCCTGCTTCAATTCCCTGAAAATAAATTTTATGGATGCGGTCTTTCCGGTGCTCGGTTGGCCTGTAATAAGAATGTTGGTAACGTTTCCCCTGAGCGACTCCGTTATGACCCGGATTATGTTTTCTATCTCCTTCATACGGTTTGGCAGTCTCTCAGGTATAAAATCGGGTAGCAGAACCTTCTTGTTCCTGAAAATGGAATCAGAGCTATGACCGTCCATGAATTTTCACCTACCAGTTAAAAATGGCAGTTTCTTCCATATTTCATTAGGCTCGCGGAACGGTCATCGTCCCTTATCTATATCCCATTTTATTACCTTACAATAGTTAAAAAATCTTAAATTTAAATACTTAATCTTTTAACGCTCCGCATTTGCCGTTTTTGCTCCTTTCTCCTTTGTAAAAGAGAGCACTTTCTTTAGCATCTTTGACGTATTGCCGTTCTTTCTAGCTGAACCATTTATGCCTAATACAACTATTTGTTTGTCCATACTATACCTCCTTTTTGTTTAGATTTACTAAGTTTTTTTATTGGCCCAAGCATACAAATCATACTTATACCAAACTCTATATAAATATTAAATGTTTCCATTGGTCATCACCATTTCCCACGGTAGGCAATTTATTTAACTTGGTTATATCCGAACTTAGTTCGTATATTAGTCCAATATAATTGTATATCCAAACTCTGTCTATTACTTTAACTCTTATCTTGAAAAATATTTAAACCAAAATCCACTGTGCCAAAAAAGGAACCGATGCCAGACCAATGATTATGTAAATCCACATCAGCAAATCGATTGTTTTCTGTTTCATTTCTTCCTACCGCCTTTGTTTTTAGAATGTTTCTTTACTTCGTCATAACCAGCGTAAGCAGCAAAAGCAAGAATAAAAATGACCACTACGATGGTTATACTTTCCCCGTCTAAAAATAATGCACCTATCGGTAAGATGAAAACAAACAATATGATGAAAAATATCGGGTATTTCCAATTAGATAGAATATTCTTTATTTTCTCATTCATATTAATATTTAGGATCTATCCCTTAAAACTTGAATTTGACCCCGATCCACACTTCACACTCTCCCGCACATTCTAAAGGAGGTAAGAATCCAAAGATTGGATCGGTTTGACCTGATTATATTTCTCTTCGAAGATTAATATAAATTTTATACTGAATCAATATATGTTGAATAATTAGTTATGCTCCTTAATCATCTATAAAAACCCTGATAAAATGAAATATCCTTAAAATAGAATATCAATAAAATTAGTAGATTATTATTGATTCAGCAACCTATTCAAGATCGGAAAGAAAAAAGAACTAGATGAAAACTTTAGATTTATATTTTGACCGTTTAGATTTTGATTGAAAAGACTATTAATTGTGTCACTAGCACTATTTCCCGCTTTATCATAGACGGTAGCAATCACCCTTTCGTTTCTCCACCCTGTCCAAATCCACTCATAAGGAAAATCATAGTCAGTATATTTCAATTTCATAGAATTATCAACGAAGAAATTTACTCTATCGACATCACTCGTCCCATCATGTACTTCTGCGATAAATTTGACTTTATCAATGGCTAATCTCTCTTTTCTCAGATTGATTTCTGGAGGTGTTATATCAATCTTGAAATCAAGAGAATCAGGTGAGGATGTATTTCCTTCTGAATCAACAACATACCATGAAATATTATGTACTCCATCTTCTGAAATAATGACAGGTTCAGAATACAATGTCCAATCCCCCTCATCAAGTTTGTAATATATCTTTGATATTCCATCAGGGTCTGGAATAAAAGAAAAAGTGGTAGTATCAACACACCATTCATTAGTTCCCATTTTCCTATTAAATATTACTATAATAAACGTGGGTTTGGACATTCCAATAAAAGAGGAATCATAAACAAATTTTTCTGAAGTATCTTTATTTGGTACATATAATGTCTGTGAACAAAGTTGAATAGGAGAAGACAAGGTGTTTTGAGCGTAACCTATCTTAGATATTGAAGTTGGGGGTCATCGTCGTTGCTATTATATGTTGAATTTGCTTGGAGATCCGACAGTTACCCTTAAACTCCCTGGTAAAAACAATACAGCTCCTAATCCTCCAAGCAAGCCATGGGGAAGTGCCAATCCTATATTTAAGAAATGGTGGACTTACCATACTGAAGTTTATGATCCAGATAATGATCAAGTAAAACTTCAATGGGAATGGGATGGGAATGAAGGTAAACATTGGTGGGGACCTTATAACTCAAATGAAACTGTTACTATAATATATAGGTGGTCTACTGAGGGAAATCATACAGTTAGAGTAAGAGCAATGGATGAGTTTAATGCGACAGGTAATTGGTCTGATTATTTTAATGTCAGTGTAAGCTTCGATTGTAATATCGAACATGATTCATCTCCAGTGGTACTTGGGGATGAAGTCCAGTTCACTGGAATGGCTTCTGGTGGTAGTGAACCGTATACTTCGTGGTATTATGATTTTGGTGATGGAAATTATAGCCAGCAGCAGAATCCCTCACACACGTATGGTACTTTGGGCACTTATAATGTTACTTTGAATGTTACTGATTCTCAGAATATCTCTTCAAATTTCAGCAAAGTGATTGATGTTGTTCTTCCCAATACTGACTTTGAGAGTTCACCTGGCATAGCTGTATCAGATCAACAGGAAACATTTAATTTCAATGATAAATCAAAGGGATATTATAATATTGTTAACTGGTCATGGGACCTTGGTGATGGGAACACATCATTTCAAAGAAATAGCAGTCATGTATATACATCTGAAGGTGCATATAATGTATCCCTAACTGTTACGGATAACAATTCTAATAATGATACTTGTTACCAGATAATATATATTGACTCGGTTTCACCAACAATTTCATCTATTTCCAATAATTTTGAAGTTGTTGGTTATGGTTCCAATGTTACCATATCTGTTAATACTTCTGATAATTCATGTGGTATAAAAACTGTGAAAGTCAATATCACATACCCTGATAATTCCTATATCAATTGTTCCATGAATAACACCATTGGTAGTATCTATGAGTATGTTTTCTCTGATTGCTGGCAGTTTGGTGAATATAGCTATGATGTTTGGGTGGCAGATCAAGCAGACAATAATAAAAGTGATTCAACTGGTAGTTTCGTTGTATCTCGCACTTTTGGGTATAGCAAAATCGGAGACTCAAATCAGACGATTTGGGATACCATTACTGGATCTGTTTTCAGAGTAAATGAGAAAGGTGTCGCAGATAACATCAGTGTTTATTTGGATCCTGGTAATGCTAGTTCTGATTATCATTATTCTTGTGTGATTATTAATCATAATAATTCAGAATTAGTTGGTATATCTGAGGAGAAAAACATTTCCGGTGTTAAGGGTTGGCAGACATTTAATTTTTCTGTTCCAAAGCCTGTTTTGTTGAATGATACCGATTATGTCATTGGTTGTTGGTCTGATAACCATACTGTCAGGATGTATTATGATAATGGAACAGGAGACGAAAAGAAACTTAATCTTGATGGATCAAGGCAAAAAACAAGTCATGTGGCATCTTTCAAGAAATGGAAACATTTTTAAAAACCAATTGAACATTGAAAAATACATTTGTTTATTTCTAGGAATTGTAATTTCAAACTCAGACCATTCACTCTCAGCATCATAAGGATCCTTTGCTTTACATTTGATAGTATACTTACCTGTCTCCATCCACTCATATTGTAACATAATTTGTTTTCCTGAAGGATAAGGACCAATCCACCCAGTATCTTGACCTTCTCTCCATTCAATAAAATACCAAATAGGGACTCCTTCAGGATCAGCAGAGACAAAAGTAAAATCATAGTATGTAGCAGTTTTACCTTCTTTTGGTCCATCAATACTTGGCTCATTGGGTGGTTCATTACCATCCTGAATCCAAGTATATGTTGAATCCTCTGAGATATCGCCAAATTTATCTGTGACAATCAATGTAACAGTGTAATTCCCAGAACTACTGTAAACATGGGGGGGATTCTGCTCATCAGAGGTATCACCATCTCCAAAATCCCAATGCCAACTATATGGCGGATAACCATAAAGAGCATATCCCAAGAAGTAAATAGGAGTATCTATAAATCCATAATAAGGTCCATTTGCGTCTGACTCGACCATGCCACCAGTTCCAAAAGCATGAAGCCTACTATATCCATCATTTGAAGAAACAATATAGACTATACCCTCCTCACCAATACAAGGGGAAGAATCAATCCAACGGTTAGACAAACGACTTCTCCACCGAAGTGTACCATCTGGATTAACAGCAACAATCTCCCCGCCATTCATGTTCCCTATCATAATTCCTGTGTATATGATTCCATCTGCACATATAGCTGAAGAAGATTTCATCACACTCCCTCCAAGATTGAATTGCCACTTTATTGATCCATCTGGATTAACAGCAAAGAGTTTATCTGATGAACATATGTATATTGTTCCGTCCACACCTATAGAAGGATTTGTTTCTGAACCATAGTAGATTTTTGTTTTCCAACGCAAGGTTCCATTTGGATACAACGCGTATAAAAAATCATCATATGAACCAATGTAAATTGTTCCATCCTCTGCAATTGAAGGAGGACCTCTTACCCAATCCCCAGTCTTATAACGCCATTTAATGGTTCCATTGGGATTCATTGCATATAAGTAACCATCACCTGAGCCAATATAGATAGCTCCATCATCACCAATTGCAGGGTCAGAGGTAACATGATAATCTGTCTTGTAACACCATTTCTCAGTGCCATCAGGATTCACTGCATAAATCTCACCACCACCACCTGTCCCCCACATTGTCCCAAAATAAACTGTTTCATCCTCTCCTACGGTAGGATCTGAAATAATGTCGTCATTGGTTTTGAATCTCCATTTTCTTGTCCCATCTGGATTAACAGCATGCAAATACCCATCCCAGGCACAAAAATAAATAGTACCATCCTCTGTAATTGATGAGCACATATTCCAAAGAAAATCATCTGCTTTGTACCGCCATTTCAGGGTTCCATTTGGATTGATTGCATATAAATAATCATTATAATCGTTATCTTCACCGCCGATGTATACTGTACCATCATTCCCTATTGAAGGATCTGTATCAACACGGTTACCGAACTTGTAATTCCAAAGTTCAAAGTATGAATTGTTAGCAGTTCCATATGGGCTCCTGCTTGTATGGTGTGTATCGTGGCACTTCATCGACCAAGCAGGATCAATAGGGCTACCAGATACCATGATTTTAGAGCTATTATAATTCCTCTTTTCTAAATGCAAAGTTGCAAACACTTCACTTGGAGCAACTAACTTATGTGAATATTCATCATAAAAATATTTCTCATCCAGACGTTGGAAAACATACTCTTCGTTATCTTCATGTTTCTCCTCTGATATCTCAGTAGCAAGCCCCACTCCAAAATTCATGGGAATTACCGAAAAAACAATGATGAGAGTTACAATTCCAAATATAAAATCCTTCCTAATCAATTTACTTACTCCTTTCATTGATATTCAACAATAATTACTAATATATAATTTATAGTAAAAAAGCTTTGTGCAATGTATTATTACAAAAAAATAATAAAATGTAATAAAAGTAATATTTCCTAATACAATTATGCTTGATTTACGAGATATAACACAATTCACATACACTGATTTTTTTCATAAAACTTATTAACATTTTTTTCATAACATTAGCAATTAAAGGGAGTGAGAAAACTATGAAAAAGAAAATATTGAGTATGTTAGTTTGTATGCTGGTTTGCCTGAGCACTGTATTGATTATACCAGATAATTTGAACATCAAAGCCTCCGGAGGTGGCGGAGGCGGAGGAAGTATTGGCGGAGAAGCAGAACTTGATTACGAATATCTATGGGAACAAATAAATGCGACTGCAAGCGTTATTTATAATGCATATTCTGACAATGATATTCGTAAAGGTAGGTTCATGGGATCAAAAGGAGGAAAATATGCAGCTGAAAATATCATCCAAAAACAAATGGGAAAAATGGGTCTCGATAATGTCCATAATGATACCATACAACCAATTAATGACATAATTTATAACCGATTAATAGAAGTCACAGGATTCAACCTATCTGTTAACATAAATGGTAATGAAAAAGTAATTAATAAAAGAGAGGCTTTCCCGGAACCAACAACTTTTGAAGGTTACGGCCAAGATAAAAACTATAATTTTACAGATTTAAAAGTTGATTATCAAGATTTCAAAAATGGTTTCCCTGAATACCTTTTTAATTTCAACCATGAAATTACACAATTTGGTACGTATAATACTGAAAATAGTATACTTTTGGGTAATTTGACATATATAACAGATGAACAACAAATACATGATCCAGAAGAACAGGAGGGAAGAGTTTATCTATTTGACCGTGATAGCGATAGTCCGGAGATTTTTAATAATATAACAAATGCATCAGGTATTGTAATTGTTAAAAGTGATAAAATCATTCCATTATCTCTCTCAAATAGTCCTTCACCTGTAAGAGAAATAAATAAATCCGATGGTGATTTTCTTAAGGACATATGTAACAATAATTCTGATGTAATTATTGAAAATATATTTTCCGAAAATGTTACTATACATTATGATTTAAACGAAACATGTATTCCTGATACTGATTTTTTTAAGATTGATAGGATACCAGATCATATTGAATTAAAAAATTATTGGTCAATTTACTTTAATTTTATTATTAATAGAATTATTGATCAAAACATTATTCATCCGCCTGATCCTACCTTAATGACTTATACTAAGGCCGTTGGTGGTTGGAAAATAATCTGGTATTATATTTTAAATCCGTGGTTGGATGATAAAGGCCTCCCGACATGTAAAGGTTTTATACTCTATAGCTCTTTTGATCATCATCTTATGTTACCTAAATGGCTTACTTGGGATGACAGTACTGATTCAAGTGGAAATAGTTATAATCTCCATACCAGTTTTTTTGGGGGAGGTATACTTGATAGCCAACCATTGCCAGTGTATTGTATAAACAAAACACTCGGAGAAAATCTACTTAATAGTGATCCACCGGCTAAGGTTTCTGGAGATATACAACAGAAATATTATGAAGGAACACAGCAAAAACCTGGTATTGAAGCCGATAATGTGATTGGAGAATTAAACATAGATGAAAGCCCGGATGACAAATTTGTCTTTATCTCTAATAGGTATGATGGGATGTGGGGGGAAACACCTGGCGATAGCGGGATTGGAACAGGTATTGTGCTGGCTATTGCTAAGCAAATGAAAGAGTTTCAACAGAACTATAGCTTTGATCCCAAGTATAACATAACATATCTTTTTACAACTGGTGAAGAAATTGGTTTCAGAGGTGCATACTATCATAAGGATAATATGACAGAGGATGAGCATAAAAAAGTCCATAAATGGATTGGTTTTGACCAGCTCGGTATGAATCAAAGCGATGTGGTATTTGAACCAGAACTAAGAGCTCCATATAATTTTAATAATGCAACCAAGTATAGAGACGTCCTCATCGAAATAGCAAAAATCAATGATTATAAAAATTACAGCTTTGAACCTAAAACAATAAAATCAGGTGTTGGCGCCTCTGAGGACTTTGTATGGGGAGAAAGTATTTGTGACACAGTTGTTTTCAGTAGAGATAATTGCAGGGCATGGGACCGCTGGCATTGTACAGGAGATGACTATGGTAAAGGAGACTCTTTGAATTTTACTGATTCCGATGATGTAGATCGTACCTATAATATAGCTTGGGACTTTGTCAAGTATATCTGCTATGATCCAGATACTGAGTTCGATAGTATCAGTCATGAACTCTGGGACTCCCCTAATGACAATAACACTATTCCAGATCATCTGAATGTGAGTTATACAATATCCTCAGTTATGCCCTTTGACCGAGTTAAGGTTAAAGCAATCCTACTCCAACCATTAGAATTACCGAAAATTGTAACAAGAATATACCAGATTAACAGCAGCAGTACAAGAACTGATTATATTAATTTCTCACTTGATAAAAATACTATTTTGGGAAGATATGGCCTTGGAGTGTATCTATATAATTCAACAGGTGAGATTAATGACCTTGCTTTCTCAGGCTTACCCAGTAAATATGCTAATGATTCATATGAGCTGTTAGATGTATATAGTTTTGAAATGAGTCCTTCTAATGATGCACCATACACATCGAGTCAGCCCACTTCAAGTACGTCAAGCATGAAAGCAGGAACAACATACACATACCAAACGAGCACAACCGATTCCAACAGTGATCAAGTTTACTACCAGTGGGACTATTACGACATCGCAACACAGGAACATGAATACAGCAACTGGATAGGACCATATAATTCCGGTGAAACATGCATAGTGACACACACATGGCCAACCACAGGAAATAAAAAGGTCAGTGTGAGAGCCAGGGATGAATGGTTCAGCCCGAACCTCTGGAGCAACTGGTCAAATACATTGAATGTATCGGTAGACCCGGGTTGCAGCATCCCTGATGCACCATCGACACAGCTTATCGACCAGAATTTCAATGTTCACGGAGAACCATTTGGTTTTGCACCGGACACCTGGTCATGGGATTTCGGCGATGGAAATACATCCGACACTCAGTCGACATCAAACTCATATGCCTCTGTAAACACCTATACCATAAACCTGACAGTAACGGATTTGGAAAGCAATGAGTATTACTTTGAAACCGATGTCCAAGCGGTACCCTTGAAGGCTGACTTTACCATATCACCATCTGTTTTCGGTCATCCAAATGAAACATTCAACTTCACAGACACATCAGAAGCATTATACACCATAAACAATTGGACATGGGACTTCGGAGATGACAACACATCCTACACACAGAACACCAGCCATAACTATTCCCAGGATGGTAAATATTCTGTAAAATTAACAGTACGTGATAATATGAATAATACATCAAACCGTACAAAAAAGTTGTATGTGGACACAAAATCTCCGGATCTGATTTCAACCTACCAATGCCCTGACACGGCGCCTGGTGAAACAATACCATTTACATACCTGTCCGATCCGATTGGTATAGGATTTGACGTTTCAATCAATGCTGATTTCCAGGATAACATCAGCGGTGTGGAAACAGTGATAGTAAAAATCACAAGACCGGATGGAACCTGGCAGAACTATTCGATGCAGGTTGATCCGAATTGCCCAAGGGACTATGAATACACCTTTGAAGACACACTACAGATCGGTAATTATACTTACAAGATTTGGTCCGAGGATTATGCCGATAACAGCAACTGGTCACAAAATTATAGTTTTTCTGTTGGTCACAGGTTTGGTTATACAACCAAAGGAAACCTGAACCAGAGCATAGAAGACAGAATATCCGGCACTGTTTATACCATCAGTAAGAATGGAACCGCTGACAGCATCACAGCATGTATAAAAACAGGTCCGACAACACCTAGTGTAAAATGTATGATATACAGGAACAATGATTCATCATTGATTGGAACAACAGAGGAAAAAACACTATCAGCAAATAGCAACGCTAGCTGGGTTGTATTCAACTTCACAGGATCCAAACTCCCCCTGGTGAAGAACACAGGGTATGTTCTAACCTGCTGGAGCAACAATCCCTGCTACCTATTTTATGATAACACATCCGGAACAGGTAAATACCGGAATCTGACTTACGGATCTCCACCGGATCCAGCTAACTGGACTGGTACTGAGACAAGGATGTACTCAATTTACTGCGATTATACGACAAAGCCTGAGATAACCGATGTCTCTGACTCTCCTGATTCTGTTGGTTTCGGTTTTAACGTTACAATATCTGCTGATGTTGATGACAATGGATGCGCAATTGATTTCGTAAAAGTAAATGTCTCCTACCCAAACAACACCACGAGTAGTTTCACGATGAACAATACAGCCGGTAACACATATAAGTATAACTTCAGTGACACATGGCTCGTGGGACAATACAACTACACCATATTTGCTCGTGATATCTACGGTGGAAGCAACACCAGCACCGGGCATAGCTTCAACGTTTCAGCACAAGCAACAATTTCTGTTTGTACTATAAAGGACTCCTATGGTAGTAATGAATCTATTAATCTCACTGATCCACCAGGTAGCACGCCGTTGATCGGATACATGATGTTGGATGACGGCAAGGTATTGCGTATCTGGAACAAGTATGATAACTATTATTTTGACACTGACAGCGGAATGCAGATAACCAATCATTATGATGAGTACTGGTCACAAAATGTTCTGATGCTCGGTTATTATAATAATGATGAGTGGAATCTCATCTACAGGACTGATGAACTAAGTGGTTTCAACAAAAATATTGACACAGATGGTGAAACCTATGTGAATGTTACCCTTTGGAAGGATCTCAGTTATGGTGGTTATGATTTCCGCTTGGCGATCAGGTATTATCTCGGTGTTGATGACAATGAACTAACTGTTGTCCCATATATCAAGAACCTTGACACTGATGATATTCCATATGTTCTTGGTTTCGGATGGGAGATGAAAGACATACAGATCGACATGACTGAGACCGGTGACTATATCAATGTTGATGGAACCACATATTACCTTAACCAGACACTGGACAACACCTATACCGATCTACTGGAAACAGAATTCTACCTGATGGAAAATATCACCGATACAGGTACCAAGTCTTTATATCTGAAATGGAACAGCTCACTAACCTATAAACTACAGGTGAAATCAAGGACTGGCCAGTACAATGCACCTGTTACATTGTTCGTTAGAATAGGAACATTGAACTCTGGTCAGGAGAAGCAGACGAAGATGTACTGGTATGACGCTGATCAGGCTACATATTATTTCGATAGTTACGATGATGCGCCATTTGGTGAAGCCTGGGCTACAAATCCAAGTTACATGGTCAATGGAAATGAAAACAATCATGCATCAACTGGTGTTGATGGTGATATTGAGCTATGCAACAGTAATAGCTGCACGGGAACTGATCTTGGTACGATATCTTTGGTTGAACTGAGGGTGAAATCCTATTATTCCAGTGGGCAGCGTGATACTATTCTACGGCCTTCATTCGGCGGAACAACTGATGGATTGGATTATCCTTATCAGACTACTGTTATGGATACATGGTCTCAATGGTTTGATATCACCCGTGATCCGTTTGCTCCCCCGTCCTGGGGTTGGTCTGATGTTGACAATCTTGATTGCGATGTTGAAGCAGAAAATGCTCCTATGGGTCCACCGTTTACGTTGTATTGTTCCAAGGTTGAAATACGAGTAACTTATACCGGTAACAATCCACCTGTAATATCTGCTCCCTCCCCGGTTGACAACAGCGAGAATGTTTCGCTTACACCGATGTTGAGCATCAATGTATCTGACCCTGAGGGTGACAGCATGACGATTTCATGGCTGAGTAACAGCAGCGGCAGCTGGCAGGTATTCGGAACAAACAGCAGCGTTGGTAATGGTACTTATTATCAGATTATGAGTAATGCCTCTGAGAATGGCCAGTGGTGGTACTGGAAGGTCAATGTAAGCGATGGTACGGATTACGCTGTAAGTAGTGTGTACAAGTTCTACACCGGTGTTCAGTCGAAGATAAAGAACACAGGTTCAACCAATATCAAAGGATACCTGTTGATTGAGTTACAGTATTATGAGAACAACTCTTGGATTTTTGTTGATGATGCAGTCAATGAAACAACTCCAAGAACAATTAATTCGAGTGGTCAGTTTGGTCTTGATACCGTGTTCAATGGTCTGTTGAACACTTCGATGCTTACTTATTTTGGCAATGGCACCTACCGTGTTTATGCAGCGTTCAGGGATCCCGATGGTAACATTCTGAAGTGTAATGATGACACCGAGCTTTTTGCTACCCGTCAGTTCACGATAACCTACAGTTAGACTGGAAAAACTACAACTCTTTAAATATCTATATCAGGCATTTTTTGCCTGATTCTTAATATTTTTTGTTTTAGATACTATTTTATTCTGGTGTGGCCTAAATATAATGGTGAATATAATTGATTTCATCCATTATCTAAGACTTGAATTGATTGAAAAATCCAAATAATCAAAAGTAATTTTTGGCTTATTAATACCAAGTTTTTTCATTTAATGGATTGATTTGTATATCAATTTAATTTACGTCATGATATTCTTTAAAAGATCGTAGGAGGATTCCTACGATCCCTAAAGCAAGTCCAGTTCCTGTAATGAATCCTTTGATATATTGTTGTAGAGATGTAAATTCATTTAATATTTTTAGTTCAAGTATTTCAAGTTCGAGCTTTCTTTGCTCTATTTCTTTTAGACTGCTCACAGGCATTTCTCTGATTACATCTCTTTCTGTTTTATTAGTTCTTTTTATCTCTCTGATCCCTGTAAGGATCAGAGGGGTGTCCTCCTATTTGATCTCATTTTAATCGTTATATTATTTCTTTTTACCTCTTTAATATACTTTTTATGCATATTTTCCATTTTGACATTTTAGCACGGCTTTGCCTCAAAAATCACTTTTTTGCCAGAGTTTTAGGTCAACTTTCTACTTTTAAGTTAAAAAATATGATTAAAAAAGGAGGAATTTAATGGAAAATAATAAATTTAGCAAGAACAATTCCAATATTGAGGAGATGTTAATGGTTACAAAAAGGAGGAAGAAACCATCAAAGGGAGTGAAAAAGGGGAGACCTCGATTAAAAAAACCAAAGAGAAGAAAAAAAGATTAAGAAAAGCCAACTCTAAGGTTTGGACTACAAATCCACTTATTTATATTGATACAAATGTGGTTATTGATGTTATTGAGCGATCCCATATTGAGTCCATTAATTTAATGGAAATGATTAAGGAAAAAAATGGGAATGTGCAACTTCAATCTTTACTCTTTTGGAAGTTTTGGATGTTAAAAAAGAAGCAAAATTTATACTAAATAAATTAGGCGAAGGATATACATTAAAATGGATATTGAGAAAAAGAAATGAAAAAGATTTGAGTAATTCTGAAATGGAAATAATCTATAAAAAGATGTATGATAATTTTTTCGAACGATATAAATTTGTAGAATTTTATTGGTTAACAATGGAAGGATGGGAAAGAGCTATCGAGTTAAGCAGAAAAACAAATATTTCTGTTAATGATATGGTTCATTTGGCAACGGCTCTTGAAGCAAATTGTGATTTTTTAGTAACAAATGATAGGTTTTTTTGTAAACAAGCCTCAGAATTTTTACCCTCTTGTTCCTCTAATGATTATAAAAAAAATTTCAAAGCTTTTACTTTACCGTTATAAAGAGGTTTTATATATCTTCCTTAATTATGTATGCTATAACAGAACCTAAAGAAAAAAAAGAAAAAACAAATTTAATATTTTAATAAGCAACATGAGAAGTACTTGTATTTTTACTGGTAAAAGTGTGTTCAAATCTCGTCCCCTGCATTATTAAGAAGTCATTTTTATATATTCCTCGATAGCCCATGGAATATTTTTGATACTTACCAATAGACAGTAGTTATTTAATACACATATTCTTTTACTGGCGATTTAGAAATTTCTTGTTAGATTATAATAAATATTTTTTATTCCAGAAGTAAAAATAGTGTAAGTATTTTTACTAGTAAATTCGTGTTCCCTTCCCGAGGGGAATATACGATTTATTACCAAATTTAGTGATTAGAAGAAAATCATTCGTTTTTTGGGTGTTTGAACAAGATGGTGTAAACTCTTTATATCTCCATATAATATAGGATTTTCAAGTTCCTAGCTTTGCTCCTAAACTCTGTTTTGCACCTAAAGTCATTGATTTTTACTACTTTAAGTACAAACCCCTGAGTGGTTGGTTTTTTAAATATATCCCAAACAAATAAAAAAAAGAAAAAAGAGAGAGATTTAAGATCAAGGCATTGTGCTGTTTAGATACTCTCTATCGTATTTTCTCAACTGAACTAGCTAAGGGCATATCATAAATTGTATTCGCCTAAAGTGGTATAATATAGACACCATCATAATCAATATCGTTGTTACTATAATAGTCATGTTCTGCTTCGATATACAGCCAAGCCCTATGGAGCCCCGGGTTTGGTGAATTCCAAGTTTCCTCCCACTCTTCTCTACCAGTTCCTGTTTCTGATAGAGTTACTCCGTCATGAGGATCAAACCTTTTCACTAGTTCATCTCCTGGCCATGTCCTAATCTCACACCATGCGTACCAGTCAAAACCTGGAGCAATTCTATGTTCAATGGTGACTCGACAGGTGATATCAATTGGCACACCTTCAAACCAAATTCCAGCCTCCCACCTTACCAAGGCGTCCAAATCATATTCTTTGTACACCGTGGCAACTTTTTGACACCAGCTTTTATTTCCTTCATCATCCTGGATGCGGCTTTTTACATTATAATATGTTGGACTATTTATTAGTTCCGTGTATGTATGGTAAGCATAATTATTTTCTGACCAATCAGTGGATTGTCCATCTCCAAATTCCCATTTATATTGGTAAGGAGGTGTACCGCCTTGAGCCCAACATTGAAAGTAGATAGATTCATCTTCCCAACCTGTCCACGGTCCATTATTATCAGAGGGGAATTGAGGTGCAAGTTCACCTTTGGCTATATTAGGAAAACTAGTAAAAGCCATAATTGCAGCCATTAAACCAGCGATAATATATGCATGCATTCTCTTATTCATAATTTAGTCCTCCCTTGAATTTTCTTTTGACCTTCCGAGAAAATAGGTTCCTTTTAGCATAATTTTCCGTCTCGGTCGTCATACCAAACAATTTTATTAAAACAGAAAAACAATAAAAAAATGAGAGAGATTTTAACCTAAGTAAAAAAAACATTTTTTCCTTTTTACCTCCCACGAAATTTTTTTAGTAATAAAATCAATATTGATTTTGTTATTAAAAATAATGGAATAATAGACGTAAATTAATAGTTAAAATAGTGGTAAAATAGTAAAAAGATTATGATGAATAGAGATGTGTTAAATTGTGAGTATTAAAAAATGGTGGTAATTTTTTTTGAAAATTTTTATTGGATATTTACAGGTCCACCTTCTATTATCTTGACTGAGAAACCCTTAAATTCGGATGGAATCTTTTTTTCATATCTTCCTGCTTCCGTTTTCCCCTCAAAGGGGGATTAGAAATTTCGATAAATTAAGTTTTAATAAATATACTCGAAAAATAGAGGTATTATATTTTAAAAATAGTGGTAAATCGTAGTAAATGATAAATGCTCAATAACTTGATTTTATTATCTAAAAATCCTATTAAAACATTTTTTTTTAAATCATTTGATATTAAATTGTTGACCTTTTATTTAATAGAGTTTTTCCTTTTTCAGTTAAATGTAATGATTTCATTCTACCTCGTTTTTTTATGAAAATTAATCCTTTATCTTCAAGTTTTTTTAGTCTTTTGCTGGTTGTTTTAGTTACTATTGAGAACTTTCTACTGATCTTTTTGAAAGAAACCTCAGAATTATTCTGATTTTGATTATATATGTACAATAATATTGCAAACAATTCATCACTTAAAACTACGTTATCTATTTTCTGACTTGGTAATAACTGTAATTCGTTTTCCATAACTGCTATCTGTCTTTCATCCAAGAGTGATGGGTCAAGTTGAAGTAATAATATCGAGTTGGTATCTGATATTACATCTCTAATTTGATATAAGGTTTCTGTAAATTTTTCAAATGAAGATCTTGTTAATAAATAATGAATTCCGTCTATTAAAATTACTGGGTTTGTTTTATTTTGTACAAATTCATTGATTTTAATTATTAATCCATCTGGGTCAGAGGTATTATCGTATTCTCCTATTTTTTTCTGGCTCAGTAATATAACTTTACTGTCTTTTATTGAGGTCATGTTATTTAGTATTTCAGGATTTGAACGAGTGATATATAAACTTTCATGATCATATTTATTTAGTGTTATGAAAAGATCTAATGCAGATTTATTGTTTTTGTCGGTTATAAGATAGCTACTTCCCTTGAGAAGTCTACCATGAGTTTCTAAATCATTGGTGATGTCTGTTCCAACGAGAAGAACTCCTCTATCTTGTCCATTATTTGACTTGACGAATGAACAAGATACATTAATTATTCTTTTATCACCATTCTTAGCTATTAGGATAATTTCGCTATAGATTGGTTTATTATTATATATACATTCGAGATTATCCATTAATTCGTCAGATTTATCAAATACAGGTAAATCACCAATAAATTTTCCAGCAACTTCCTTTTTTTTATATCCTGTTAGCAGCTCTGCTTTTTTATTCCATAAGGTTACTTTTTTTAGTCTATCTAGTGAAATAATAATTTCAGAGGCGCTGTTAATAATGTTTTGTAGATTGTCTTTTGTCTTAATAGCTTCCTCTTCTGCTCTCCGACGTTTAGAAATTTCCTTTAGAAGTTTTGTGTTGGTCGTTGAAAGTTCAGAAGTACGTTTTTCCACAAGATTTTCAAGATGATATCGATGCGTCTCTAGTTCTAATTCGGTCTGCTTTCGTTTGGTAATATCTCGAAATACAATAATACAACCAGTGATGTTTCCTTCATGATCTTTAATTGGTGCAGCGCTATCGTCGATAGGTTTATCCTCGCCATCTTTGGTAACAAGGAGGACATTTCTTTCATCTAGATTAATAACAGCATTCTTCTCTATTGCAGCTTTTGCTAAGCTCTTTTCAGAAATATGGTTTTTCTCATTGACAATTTTAAAGATTGTCTTCAGTGGTTTACCCACGGCATCTTCCTGTTTCCAACCTGTCAGAGATTCAGCAACAGGATTCATAAATGTTACTAACTCTTCCTTATCAGAGGCAATCACAGCATCACCTATACTCGCTAATACTGCAGTAAGCCATTCCTCATTATCTTTTAATTTTGTTTTAATGGAATGCCTAAAAAAAGCTATTTCAATGTTATTGTGTAATTCTCTTACTTCAAATGGTTTGAGGATATAACCATAGGGATCTGTTATTTTTGCACGCTCAAAAGTCTCATTATCACCATAAGCAGTTAGATATATCACTGGAATATTGAGATTCTGTGAAATTTTATCTGCAGCTTCAATGCCATCCATATCACCCTCTAACATAATATCCATTAGCACTAAATCTGGAGAAATTTCATTTGCTTTAATAACAGCATCTTCTCCTGTTGAAACAATAGCAGGTACGGAATATCCCAGACTTTCCAATCTATTCTTTATGTTTTTCGCAACGATGATTTCATCTTCAACAACCAAAATCTTCCTATTTTCCATCTTTCCGACCTCCCTTCCCTTTTTCTATATATCTAAAGGTTATTATAAATTTTGTCCCATTACTTTTATCAAGTTGTATACTACCTTTAAGTTGTTTGACAAACATATTTATCAATTGTAATCCCAAAGTATTTGTATTTCGAAAATCTAACCCTTTTGGCAAACCAACACCATTATCACTGATAGTCCCTGTATACGAATTATCCTCCAATTTAATGTCGATAATTATTTCACCCTTTTCACCCGTTGGAAAAGCATGTTTTAAAGAATTTGAAACAAGTTCACTGACAATCATACTTAAAAGTAGAGATTTTTTAAAGTCCATAGAAATATTATGAACATTAATTTTTAAGGAGATAGCATCTGGACTTATCGTATATGAAGAAAACAAATTATCTAAAAGATTTTTAATATGATTACTTAAATCGATTTTATCTAAGTTTTTGGATTGGTATAATTGTTCATGGAGAGATGCCATTAATTTGATACGGTTCTGACTTTCTCTAAACATTTCAATTATCTTTTTATTTTCTGTTTGTTCAGATTGAAGGTCAAGCAAACTACTTATAAGTTGCAAATTATTTTTAACTCGATGATGAATTTCTCTCAAAAGCGCATCTTTCTCTGTAAGCGATTTCTTTATCTCAGTTAAATCTCTTGCCACCAAAACAATTCCCTCTAGATTTCGAATATTATCATACATGGCAGAAACTGAAACACTCATTGGAAGAATATTTCCAGCTTTATTTACAAAATCAGCTTCGATATCTTTTAACTCCCTGTTCTTGTACAATCTATCAAAGGGTTTAGATTTAAAAATTTTTTTACTATCTATTTCTCCCCCTTCAGGTAATTTTAAAATCTGTTTTAAAGGAGAATTTATCAACTCTTCTTTATGATAACCCAGCAGGTTTATCGTCGATTTATTGAAATTAACAATTTTTTCATATTTATCAACTACAATCAACGAGTCGGACATGGTGTCAATAATAGCATCTGCAGTTTCCGCAATTGTAAGTTTCATCAGTTTGTATCTTTTCATAGAAAAGGCAACCACAACAGAGAATATTAAGAGAGAAAATGTAGTCATTGGAAATACAGAAATTCTATATAATGGAGGAACAAGGTTTGTTCCTAAACTTAATGCAACAACTAATAAAAAACCTACAGTTACAAATTGAATTTGTTTTTTCTCATTATTGGAAATATGCTTTTTAAAATAAGTATGTGATAATGAGACGGTTGCAATAAAACTGCAAAATAAAAGCCAGTGAATTATGAATCCTGTTGAAGGATTCAATATAACTCTATAGCCCCATTCACTCATTTCTACATCTTTAGGAGAAACCAACAGGCTAAAAATAATAGCAATTATTATACCTACTACATATAAAACGAATAATAAATATTTGTATTTTGGAAAAATATTCTTATCATTTGGATATTCCTTTGGGAAAACTGTTGAAAAATGAACTCCTAGACAAGAGATAAAAACTACTGCAATATAACAGATTCTGCCAAAAAATAAAGCTTCTTCTTTTGTTGTTGATATTCGAGTAATAAATTCACCAATAGAAAAAATTGCTAGAAATAGAGCGAGTACCGAAAAAACCCTATTTGTCTTTTTTTTAGGATTCAACAAAAATACATAAAATCCAATTAATGAAGTTAGGATTGCAGAGAATAATGGTATGTATATAACTGGATTCATTGAGCTCATTATCAAATTACTCCTATATAGTCGGTTCGATTTTGATTTTCATGGAATAAAAGAAAATAACTTAGATCTTCAGGTATCGATAAATCGTATGGGTATAAGGGCAAAACACCGAAAGGTGTTTTCTTCGCATGACGAGAAAACCACGACATATACAGCATCGATAGACCTGCTCTAAAATTAAATCTTTATATATGGTTTTTTAATAACTAGCTGTTGAGGTGAGGCGGGCTAGTATGAAATACTTATTAAATGGATACAAACAATTTATAGAATTAAATTATAACGAATTATTTGATAAAATATTCGCATCAGATTCTATTATCAAAAATAATTTCTGTAAAATTTGGAGTAAAATTGTTCAAAAAATTGATTTAGATATGGTCATATATGAAAATTACCAAGAAATTAAAAATTTAGTTATTTATGATATACTTGATGGCAACCGCTCAACCTTGACTTCGGAAACTATCGACTATTGTAATGTAGAAACTACTTTGTATACACTTAATCTTATTCATACGCTGAAATCGTTAGGTTCAAGAAGTTGTTATATTATGATTCATACTTCATATAATAGAGAAAGAGGTAAGAAGGAGTTTAATCAAATATTAAAAAAGATCGCAGTAGGTACAGCTTTGATTAAAAAATATGCAATTCAAAATAATATTCGTTGTTTTTGTATTGGCATGGGGAAAAATTACGAGCAGATACATTTATTAAATGATGTTATGAAATCCACAGAAAATGGAGATTTTCATGCATATTTTTTAATTGATTATAACGAAAAGTGGATATTTAGTAATGGGGCACAGAATGTACTAGATGCTATGCCCGATATAGATGTCCACATTAGACATACAAAATTTCAAGTCTCTGGTGGTTGGATTCCAGATCTAATGTCGCATTCGGTATTCCTCTATTCTCAAAATGGCTCTGTTTATAGTAATTGGAATCTTGATGAGATCTTAACGCTTTTAGCTCTTTCGCTTTTAGCAAAACTAATTCATAGGGGCGAAATCCTAAGTAAAACCTATGTCAGTGAAGAAGAAATTAATCAGCGTTATAGATTGCGGGAGTTGAAATTATTCAATAAAGTGATTAAGTTGCAAGCAAATCCTAAAAAGTTGATTGTGATAGGTTCTCCCCAAGGGGTATATCAGTTTTATTTCTGATTATTAAATATAAATAATAAAGGTAAGTAAATGGAAAAAGACCAGGAGGAATCTGTAAAGATATTGGGTGCTGGAATATCTGGACTTAGTGCTGCTATAACGCTAACTAATAATGAATATAAGTCAGCGGTTTTTGAGAAAAAATCGCATTCAGGTGGACGATTCAAGCGTGATTTTCAGGGTCTGCGTAATTTTGGGAATGGAAATATCGATCCTATTAGAGAGTTTAAAGAGCTTGGAATTTGTATTAAACCCTATAAAAAGTTAATGAGAATTGTTAGATACTCTCGATCTTATAACTTTGAAGTTATTAGCAATAGCAGGCCTATTTATTATCTTGTTTTAAGAGGAAAAAACAAAAATTCAATAGATACTCAATTAGCTAGCTCTGCCCTAGATTTAGGTGTAAACATTGTTTATAATACTAGATTAGATGTCAATGAGGCCGATATAGTTGCAACGGGTCCTTCAAGAACAGATAGTCTTGCTTATGGTGGGTTGTATTATGATGTTGATATAAATTATACTGGATATGTTTTTCTAGATAAGAAATATTCACCAAATGGATATTTTTATATTTTACCTGGTGAAAAAAGAGGAGAGGCTGAAATTGTTAATGCAACATTTGGTCCTGCTGTAAGCATGCAGACATTAAAAGTGTTTTATGATAAGGCAATACGAGAAAACAAGATATTAAAAGATATATTAGATGGTGCAACGAAAAAAACAGTCCGAAGAGGCATAGGATGTTGTTCCTTGTTAAAAAAACCATACCAAAATAATAAGTACTATGTAGGTGAGGCTGCTGGACTACAGGATGTTACTGCAGGATTTGGAATAAGGTACGCAGTTATTAGTGGTTATTTAGCAGCGAAATCAATCTTAACTGGTGAAGATTATAACAAACAGATGGTTAAAACATTTAAATCACAATTAGATTTTGAGCGTAAAAGAAGTGAGAATTTTAAGAAGTTGACTAATGATGATCTCGATAAAATATTTCAATCAATTAATCAAAAATTCGATCATGAATTAACCGTAGAAGAATATGAATCTCTCCGTGGTGTTATATAATTGCAAAGAAATAATAACATAAAAGCAATTTTTTTTGATTTGGGACAAACCCTAGTTAACCTATCGTCGATATCTGTATGTATGTATAATTCCCTGAAAAAACATCTAACACAATTAACAATAGATTTTAACAAACTAGTTTATGCTTGGGGATATGGAACTCAAAATCTATTCATGGAAATTCGTGAAAAGAAATTTATCAATACTAAAGATATGCATTTTTTATGTCTTATAGAAATTTTGAAAACAAACAAAATAGGTATAACTAATGAGCTAGCACAAACCATGGTGGAAGATGTCTGGCAGGATTTTATAACAAATAACAAAATATATCCAGATACAATACCTGCACTAACTCAATTAAAACAATTAAAATATAAACTAGGATTAATCACAGATTGTGATCTAGATGTAGCTGAAGGTATTATACAAAAGCATAATCTCACAGATTTTTTTGATGTAAAAGTGATATCAAGTGTAGCAAAATCTTATAAGCCTAACATCTTGCTCTTTAACGAAGCGATAAAATTAGCAAAATGCAACCCTCACGAGGGGGTTTATATAGGAGATTCTGAAATAGATATCAAAGGAGCAAAAGAAATAGGATTGATAACAATAATTGTAAATCGAGGAGAAATAAAAAATCAAGAGATAGGCATCAAACCCGATTATAAGATTAATAATTTATCAGAATTACCTAAAATCATATCTAGACTAAAGTAAGTAATTTAATGAATATGAATCCAGTAAATATCAAGAAGATTGTATTAATATTCCCTCCACATTGGGATACCCCAATGCCTCCACTAGGCATAGCATATATTGCTGCATTTTTGAGATATAAAGGATTTGAAATACAACAAATAGACCTTAATCACAAATTTCGATATAACTACCAGTTAACAGATGATGATCTTGATCAAGAGGTTAAAAAAATAGTATCTAAAGGTCCTGATGTCATAGGCATCTCTATGGGTCATACGACATTTAAGAACTCCATCAATCTGATGAAACTAATAAAAAAACGAATACCTGATGTATTTATTATTGCAGGTGGACCTCATATATCTTACATTGGAGAAAAAATTATTGGAGATTTCCCAGAGCTTTTTGATATAGGCGTTTTCTCTGAAGGAGAAGAAACAATACATGAGATTTTACAGAAAAAAAAGAATGGTGAGAGATTAGATAACATTAAAGGAACAATAGTTTGGAAGGATAATTTTGGAGCTGCTAGAAATCCACCTAGGGAGTTCCCCTGTGATTTAGATGGTCTTCCATTTCCAGATTTTGATGACTTCCCACTTAACGAGTATCCGCTTCCAATACTTCCAATGTTAACTGCACGTGGATGTATAAAGAATTGTTCTTTTTGTGGTTTCAATGGTAATCATGTCAGTAACATTTACAGAGAAAGAAGTATTGAAAACGTAATAGACGAAATTAATCGGAATGTCGAGCATTACAAGCGTAAAATATTCCTCTTTGGAGATTCATTAGTTAATTCAAATACTAAGCGTTTAACACAACTATGTGACCGGATAATCGATGAAAATATGGACATCTACTGGCTTGCTGAATCATTTCCAGATTTAACGAAAGAGTTATGTAAAAAAATGTATAATGCTGGTTGCCGTTTTCTATGGGTCTCCCCTGAGACGGGCAGTCAGATAACTGTTAATAAAATGAATAAAGGCGTAGATCTTAGTCTTGCTAAAACAGCTATTAAAAATGTAAAAAAGGCAGGTATATTTACCTCTGTATGGTTTATTTTAGGCTTTCCGACAGAGAGTAAAAGCGACCTAGAAATGACAGTTAATTATGCTAGGAATCTTAAGAATTATATAGATGAATGTTCTTTTGTTCCGTTTCATTTAATGGTGGGAAGCCCTGTATTTCAAAATCCTCAGAATTATAATATTAAAAAAATCGAAGACAATAGATACGAGATGTTTTCGAGTTTTCGAAAAAAAAGTAAAACGATAAGTAAATTTAAAATAATTAAATACTCTGAAAGATTATGGGATGAATTCAATCGTGATTCAAGATTTAATTTTGAAATAGAAAAAAGAATATTTTTTAACAGATTGGGAGTAGGTAAAAGAACTCTTTTAAAGTTGATATCTCCTAATCATTTTAATAAAAAAAAGAACGAATATAAATACGAAAATCTTTTTAGGAAAGCTTTATCTCAGGATATAAATCTTAAAGAATCACATAAAATTATTCTAAAATAAAAACCCCCATTTTTGGTTTTTTTTTAATTTTATCAATAAATAGATATTCTATTAAAGTGAAATAAGGGCAGAGCCCTTATAATCCCCTAGTCCGCCTTCGCTTCCTCGGCAAGCCCTAGTCGGTCATGCCGCATCCCCGCTCGGCGGATTCACAGTTGGGTAGTTGTTGCTGACCAACCGGTATCACCGTTACACCATGATGTCGTTGCTGATCCTGAAGATACTGACTGGATTCCTCCAGATTCATCAAACCCGTGGAAGCATGGTGTTCATATCCACTCCAGAAGCCACCACGTGGATATCGTTTCCGAAATCCTGGATGAATTTCAAACATTTTCTTCGCGCTTCTAGATTTAAGCATAATTTCTGCGGTCTCAACTGAGTAACGTTTTGGTATGTTTACTTGGAAGTGAACATGGTTCCAAGCGAAACCAAATTCGCCGAACTCAAAACCAAAACGTTCCAGCTCCTGGAATGCTTCTGTACAGGTGTCAATATGAGCTTGTTTCCGGAAACATTTATATCTTTGATGGGTGACAAACATCATTGTCACCCAGTTATTGCGGGTATCACCCGAAATCTTTTTAGAGCTACCGCTACATACAATATCCATATTATTGAATTCTCCTGTCGCGTCCTTTATGGGCAGGCATACTGCCTGCCGCACGCGACAAAAAAACGTAGTATAACAGATTGAAAAAAAGATAGCTTTTCATCTGCGGGTCTTACACATACGTTTCAGACCGCACAGTATTCAAGCTATTTCAATAAAATATTGATTAAATAATAGATAGTTAAATGGGATCCCTTGTCTACAAGAAAAGCTTTTGAATCTTGGTTATAAAAATGTTGAAAAAATGAATGATGAAAAAGAGTATAATACCAATATGCCCAAAAAGCTGCAAAAACGAATATTGAATACCATAGATCAAGTGGATAAGGGTTTTAGGAGGGTGATGATGATGTATACAATCGCATTCTACGCTGGTCTAATTCTAATCTTTCTATCACTTGTTTTGACACTGGTATTTGGCGAAAATATATTCTTTCTCATTTTTGGAGGAGTTGGATTAGTTGATGTTTTTACCTTTTTTGCTTTTAAACCCTCAGAAGCCCTTCAGATTAGCCGAGGGAATCTTGCACAGCTGATTGCAGCTATCATGACATGGTTAAATGATATGCATAATTGGGGAGCAGTAATTCAGATGGAAATAACAGATAGGGAATGCGATGAGGACGTTATTGAGAAGATTTCAAACATAATGCTATCACACACCATCACAATCATGTGGGCTATAGACATTTTTGTGGAAGGAAAAATTGCAGGAGATCAGGTAAAACTAATATGCATCCCTCATATCTTAGTTTAATGGCACAAGATTAATTTTTTGAGATTAGAAAGGCTAAAAATCTCTTAAAATGGAAACCTAAATATTCAGTTGAAGAATCTTTAGAAGACACATTCAAATTCATAAGAGGAAAATATCCATAAATTGTGCAAGATTTATATTTTACATTCTTCAACATATTATTTTACCAAATTCTTTTTATCAAATTTAATCAATATCATAAATGATAATTATATAGTTCATAGGAAAAATAAAAATATTTTTATCTACCTTTTTTTCCTCTATTTTACTCCTAATTTACCTCTAATTTTCTATAATCTTTATAATACAAATTAATTCTTTAATTATAAAAATAAGATTTGGAGGAGGTAAAGAAAAAAATGAATATTTTGTATAATAAAGTAGTAATTCCTGAAACAGGTGAAATAGTTGGTACAGGTTGGTTACCGCCACTACCAGATTTACGTGATTATACAGAGAAACACCCTGAAATTGTTAAGATGACTAAGAAATTGGGTATTGCTCAAAATAAAAAACCAAAAGGTTTTCCATTTCCACCTAAGAAAGTTGATTTAAGGAAATGGTGTTCCCCAATTGAAAATCAGGGGAATTTAGGTTCGTGTAGTGCACACGCTGGTATGGGGATACTTGAGTACTTCGAAAATCGAGCATTCGGTAGACATATCGATGGTTCCCGACGGTTTCTATATAAAACCACTCGAAATTTGATGGGAGTCACTGGTGATACAGGTGCATGGTTACGATCTGTTATGGGCGCTTTAGTTTTATGTGGTGTTCCTGCTGAAAAGTATTGGGATTATGATATACCTAATTTTGATAAGGAACCTAATGCTTTTGTTTATGCTGTAGCTGATAACTATGAAGTATTGAATTATTTTTGCCATGATCCCTTAGGTAGTAATACACCTCCAGCAACAGTGCTCGGCCGTATTAAGTGGTATCTTTTTGTTGGTATACCTTCAATGTTTGGATTCTATGGATTTCCATCATTCGGTCAGTCGGACATCAAAGGAGGGATTCCTTTTCCTTGCCCAGGTGAAAGAGCTCAGTGGGCTCATGCTATTGCCGCAGTTGGTTATGATGATAATATTAAAATCAAGAACCTCAAATGCAACAAGGTATCTACTGGAGCTCTGCTAATCCGTAATTCCTGGGGTACCGGTTGGGGAGATAAGGGATATGGATGGCTTCCATATGATTATGTTCTCAATAGGCTAGCCGTGGATTTTTGGTCTATCCTAAAGATGGAATGGATTGATACAAAACAATTTGGCTTAGGGTAAAATTAGTAATAAAAACTGTTGGAATGCAAAATATCAGCAATTTATGAATATTACCTATTAATAGGCAGTAATGCTTGAAACTACAATAGATAAAACGGGAGGGAGATAAAGGTTATGAAAAAAATAAATATACTGTTAATTATTTTGATGGTACTAATTGTTGGACTTTTAAGTGGTTATAATAATTTTAAGGTACAAGATTATAGTAATGATTGGATCTATTTTGGAGATAATGACTTGATAACAGTAGACGATTCTTTTCCAATTGATGTTAGCTTATCTGTTGTAGATTCTGGGATGATGATGCTAGATGATCCTCCAATAACAACCCGTATTAAGAATCAGAGTTATCCAGCTATTGCCTACAGTAGCCAGGTAGACGAGTATATGGTTGTTTGGCAGGATGAATTTTCGGATAATGACTATGATATCTATGGACGACGTGTTGCCAGTGATGGGGCTCCACTAAGTAGTGAAATCAGTATTGCTATATCCTCTCTATATGAGCATGTTCCAGCTATAACTTACAATCCCTATGCTGAGGAGTATCTAGTTGTCTGGTCGACCTATATTTTATATAAAGACTCGAATATCTCTGGTAGACGGGTTACCTGTGATGGAACACTAATGGGTAGTGAAATAAATATTACAACGGAATCAGGAATTAAGAGTTCCCCCGATATTACCTACAATTCTGTTAACAACGAGTATCTTGTCGTATGGGAACAATCCAATGGTATCTCTTCTCCAAAACATATCTATGGTCAGCGATTAGACAATTTTGGATCTCCTATAGGTAATCCTATTATAATCAGTTCCGGTACTAATAAACAATTGAATCCAGTAGTCGCTTACGATCCAGTTAATGGTCGGTATCTTGTAGTATTCGAAGATCAAGAATTTTCTGTCGAGTATCAGTCCTCCAATATTAGCGGCCAGCTTATTAGAAATAATGGAGTGTTATACGGTGATGAGATTGCTATTTCAACTTGGCAGTTTGACCAGATAAAACCTCGTTTAGCGTACAATAATATTATGAATGAATTTTTCGTTATTTGGGAGGATCACCATTGGGGTTGGGGTGATGCACGCGACATATATGGTCAAAGGATAAATGCAGATGGGACACTGATGAATAGTAATTTTGCAATTTCATGGGAGGGTGTAAATCCTCGAGAGAATCCTGATGTTGTTTATTCTTTTGGTGCTGATGAGTATCTTGTCACGTGGGAATATGAGGACACTGTTAGTGACCATGATATTTATTGCCGTAGAATTAGGAGCGATGGTACATTAATTGAAGATGAGAAAAAGGTGTCAGCTTTGATTAATAATGAGAATCGTCCAGCTCTGGCTTCGGATAATAATTTGTCATTTTTAGTTGTTTGGGAGGATGATCGGGATACATTAATCCAGGGTCTAAATATCTATGGTAATTTGGTGAGTTTAAACTTGCTTTCGGGGTATGTTTATGAGGGTAACATTGGAGATGAGACTACACCTATCAGTGGTGTAATTTTAGATCTCTATTGTTCAAATGATATTGGTATTTTGGGGAATCTGATTGATAGTACTGTTACTGATTCCGATGGATGGTTTGGATTTGTAGTTTCTGATACTTGTGAGTTCTATAATATATTGGAAATAGATCCTTTGGATTATACATCTGTCGGTGCTGCTACAGGGGGTGGAACATTGGTTACTAATAATCATATTCAATTTGAATATCCTTTTGATAATAAGACGTTGTCTGGTAATAAGTTTTGGGATTATATAGAGGTTGAGACTAGTTTAGCAGATCTTGTGATTTCTGATTTTGGGAATGAGGATGATTTAATCTGGTATAATATTAGAAATATTGGTAATGAGACAGCTCTAAAGGGTTATTATATTGCGTTATTTGTAGATGATGCATTTATAATTAGTGATTTGGTTACTGTGGATTTGGAGCCTGGAGAACAATGGAACAGTAGTTTTGACTATAGTTGGGATTGTACTGCGCCTAATGATAAAGTTGAAATAGTTGTTGATTACGATGGTGATGTGGTTGAACAAGATGAGACAAATAATCAGATGAATAAAACGTTGGAATGTGATAACAATCCACCTTATACTCCTAGTAATCCTTTTCCATCTGATAAAGCCACAGGTGTAGATATCAATGTTAATTTAAATTGGATTGGTGGTGATCCAGATGGAGACTTGGTAACATATGATGTATTCTTTGGTTTTACAAATCCGCCGCCTAAGGTAGTTGATAATCAATCTGTAACATTTTATGATCCCGGAGCGATGAATAATCATACTACTTATTATTGGAAAATTGTTGCTTGGGACTCCCACGGATTAAAAAGCGAAAGTAACCTTTGGATGTTTTCAACAGAAAAAAAACCACCGAGCCCATCGTCACCACCTATTGATCCAATTGTTGGTATTGGTGGACTAGCAGGTAGTGCTGGTATTATTTATACTATCTATAGATTTCGGCCAAAAAAAGATGGTAAAAGGAAAAAGACCGATAATGAAGAAGAGGAGGAGGAAAAAAAGGAAGCAACTTATCGAATTTCAGCTGTAAAATACAATAAAAAACATACAAATATAATAAAGGTAAGAACTCATGAGTATAAAGATGATAAAATGGGAATTGGATATATAGAAGATAGAGGAACAGTAATAAAAAATCTCCTTAATAATAAAACCTACCATACAACTATTAAGAATAATTTTGGAAAATGGATTGAAGGTGAAAAGATTAGAATAATAAAAATTAAAAACAAGGAATTTATCAAAACAGATAATAATAAAACTGAGGTAGACAATTTAAAAGAATTACCCGAGTTTTAAATCAATCATCACTTTTTTTGATATTCTTTATGTTAAAAGATTAAAAATTCTTTTCAGAATTGGGATTTGTTGAAAGGGTTGTGAAGAAGGAGGGAAAGGAACGGTCGAAGGTCCTTACTAAACTAACCGATAAAGGAATGAATGAAATAGGGATTGGAGTTTCTTCAGGAGGCAGTGCAAAGGCTGGCGGAGAGTTGCACAGGGCATTATTATTCAAAGCAAAGGAATGGTTGGATAACCAAGGATATAACACTGTTATACCTGAGCAGGGTGGGAGGATATAACAACCCGACATGATAGCGAAACCAGAAGACAGAGGTAGGGAGATAGCGGTTGAAGTGGAAACATCAACCAACCATCCAGAGCAAATCGTCAAGAATTATAAGAAAAATGTCAAACAAGGCAGGTTTGTGGTTTTTGTTGTTCCAGATGAAGAAATTAAGGAAAAGATAAAATTTAACTTAAAGAATATTGGAAATAAATTTAAAGTTTACAAATTAAATTTTAATTACTAATATGAGAAAATCATTAGAAGAGAAAAAGTTATTAGCATATCTATAATTTATTATTACATATGTCAAAATTGGAGAATCTACTAGATTGGATTAGCAGAATTGTAAGTATTTTTGCTCTTCTAAGTATAATTATCACAACCATCTCATATTCCCAAGGGAATATTCCGTTTTTTGAGGGGGAGTTTATTTCTTTTCTAATTCTTATTATATTATTTATTTTAATTTTTGTTATTGCATTATGGTTTAAAAAAAATATGTACTTCGTCCACGACCACACTCGGATTTTAAGCTTTTAAAAAAAGAACTTACCTACGAATATAAACCAGATGGCAAACATATGGAACATATAAAAGCAACTCGAATAAAAGCACTTAGAAGTGGATTAGACAAGTATTCAGATAGATATTCATGGACTGGATCAGGTAAAATAAATTTAATAGCACCTATAGATTGTCAGGAGGTTAAAGAGACTATCAGAAAAAATGTCTGGCAATTATATGATGTTTATTTTGGTCGGCCCCTAAAAAAGGGAGAAGAAATAGAAGTAAAAGTGGTAATGGATTTATATGACGAAAAAGGTAAGGCTCTCCCATTTCTATCTTGTACTGTTGAGGAACCTATTGATTTACTTAAAATGAAGGTAATCCTTCCTTCCAACTTAAGACCATCATATGCAAATTGTATAACTACTCTATCTATGGGTGGAGTTAAAACTCCTATCGATTCTTTTCAGAAATCTTTTAATGAAAAGGGTGAAGGAGAAGTAGAATGGATACTAGAGAAACCCAAAATATTAAACACTTATGAGATATCATGGAAACCAAAATCTTAATTTTAGGATTTATAGGATTAAACCATATATAATATCTGCAGAAGTTATGTCAAAAATTAGATTATAACCTGTAAAGGATTGTTTAGCCTTATTATTAAAAAAGAAGCCATTCTAAAAATTCTAAATATTAAAACGGGAATTTAAAGTATATAAACCAAGAAAATATTTTCAATTCAAAATAAAGGAGGTTAATAAATATATCCAAAAATTTATACAGACCTATTTAGGTCATTTGATAGAACGCCAGAAATATTTGTGGCAATGCCCTTTTCTAAACGGTTTGAACCTAGATGGAAATCAATTTTTAAACCAGCAATTCTATCTTGCAGTTTAAAACCATATCGTATTAAAGAACGGTTAGTTAGTAATTCAATTTCCAGCGATATTTTAGATGCAATTGGTAGGTCAAAGTTTTTATTATTTGATATTTCAAATGAAGAAATGGGCCAACCAAATTCAAATGTTATGTATGAGTTAGGTATCGCACATGCTATTCGATTGCCTGAGGAAGTTATTATTGTTAGAGACGAAAAATCAGAAAACACCCCCTTTGATATTAAACATATTCGATGGAACAATATTTTTTCCCAAAAACCAAAAGAATCAATAACAAAAATAAAAAAGCTTATCAGAACTGCTGAAAAGGAGCTTGATTTAACTAAAGATATAATGGTTAAAAATGTTTTAAGTTCAATGGATTCAGATATGATTTTATTTTTAGATTGCGCAAGAGACAATTACAATGGAGGTTTCGACTTATCTATATTTGATCCAGATCGTAAAGGATTATATGGTCTTCCTACTAAAGATTGCAGTGAAGAATATTTGAGAAAACTAGCAAGATATCTCATTAATCTTAAAGTAATAAGAAGTGCAGGCCCTGTTCCTATGGAGAAAAGGATATTTGGATGGGCCCCTGAATATTATTTAACTGAATTTGGCAAAGTCATTCTGTCGAAGATACCTAGGTTTCCAAAATAATAATTCATATTTAAAATTCTATTTATTAATTACAGGGATTTGTGCTTCGTTCCTCCGTCACTCCGCACAAATCTGATATGAATGTCAACTTCATATACCAAAAAGAAAGGGTTCTAAAAAGTTTATTTTAGATTGTGGTTTTCTTTCCATACTCTGGATAAATTATGTTTATTCCTGACAGCTCTTTGAAAACTGAGGGATTCACTGTATGAATCGGGAACAATGTTTTTGGATTGATTTTCTTTATCATATCAAATATTGCAGGTCCACAGGCATGTCCTGATGAATGTATCTTCCTTTCGGGGTACAAACCAAACAACCTCAGCCAATTGTCGATTCTCTTTTGATCCAGTTCCATCTCCTCGCTGAACGGCTCGCAAATGCTCCTTATATGAACGCTCCCTTCTACTGGTTTGACATCCATCAGGTTATTGAGCTGGAAATAATTCATGAACATGACATAATCCTTCTGGCGAGTGCTTATCTCTTTTGCATCTATTACATTTTCTCGAGCGAAATATGTTCGTTCCCATGTGTCATAATCCTTTTCTATCTGGTCTTCAGGAAAATCCGTCCTGCCGACAAGGCCCCAGCTCTTCTTAGCATAAAATACTCTTATGTTTTTATCAGTCGATTTTGGCAATCCCTTTACTCCATGCTCCCTTAGCAAATCAAGTAGCAATGCTTGTCTATATTCAATCACAAGCTTCCTGCCGTTGCTTACTGCGGTATTGTAGAAAGTCAGCAACCTTTCAGTGTCTCTTATCGGGAAATTGGCTAGCGCTAGACCTTTCTTTCCCTTGATGTATTTGGTGCTTTCACTTTGAACGTAATCCTCTGTTCTCGCCTCTTTTTCTTTGATTCTTGTCCCTTCAGATAGCATTACAACTGGTTCGGCCTTAGCCGCCTTCTCAACGAATTCGTAGCTCCATTCTTTATGTCTGCCATGAAACCTCAGGTCGCCAGTATAGATCACTGCCCCTTCACTCGTGTATATGATATAACCGGTTGCTCCCGGGAGAGAATGGTCAACCCTGCAGGGCAGTATCTCCAGACTGCCTATCTTGAACTTCTTCCCAAACTCGAATGTTTTGACGTTTCTCTCCTCTTTTCCGTCTCTTGCATCTCTTCTTTTCAGGCCTTCTCCCGTTTTCTTTGGTATGAGCTGGAATGATGGTTTGAAATCGGTGAATTCCTCAAAACCTGCAGCACCAATCCTGCTGAACATCTCCATTATTGCCTTAGTCTCAGCGCTTACATGGATGGGGATATCCCTCCTCAGAAAATGCACATAGCCTACATGATCAATATGGGCATGAGAAATCAGGACACCATCTACTGCGTTTTCCTGCTTGCAGTCCAACCCCATATGCTTGCAATAATCTCTCCTATAGATGCCATTTAAATTTGGCAATAACCCCAGATAAATAAAATCCTTTATGCAATTGCATTTTCTCGGTGGCATGTATTCAGTGAAATAGTCCTGATGCTCCTCAAAATTCATTCCAAAATCAAGGAAAATATTTGTTCCATTGTCTTCAAGGAGTATTTTGTTCCCACCGATCTTATTAATCCCGCCGAATATAGTTATTTGCATAAATTTCCTCCACCCTTTTGAATAGTATTCATCTCTATAATGTTTGGGGTTTAATCTTTTAAACCTTAGGTATATTAGATATTATGATTTGTAAAATATGTGGAGTTAATGAGACAGATAACCCTGACGGAATCTGTGATGACTGTAAATTCTCAATAATAAGTTCAGATGATATTCCACCAAGCTTTTAATAAAAATTATATCCTTGTAGACAAACCTGCTTTCTTCATCCTTTCTAAAACACGTTCACGAGAAGGTTTTTTGTAATCCTCACCTGAGTTGAGAGCTTTTTCTATTTTTTCTTTGGTTGCTTTACAGCATGGGCAATCTTCCAGAACGGTGTAATTTTCTTTGGTGTATACGTTAGACCTTTTGTTTATTGAACTTCCTCTTGTTACTGTTTCTTTTTTGATTGCTGGCACATGGATGACTCTGACGGTGCCGTCATCACAAAACGGACAATACACAAGTTTTGTATCTTCCCAAACCACAGTTAAGACCTCTATGTACCCCCCCTTGGTCCAGTCTTTACAAATCACGTGGGCCGGTTCCAGGACAAGCTGGGTTGCTTTCTTTTGTTTGTCTGGCGGATAGCCATATTTTTTAAGAATTCTTTTTACCATCACTCTTAATCTGGCCTGTACATTCTCTCTCAATGTCCAGTCTATTGTAACGTTTCTACGTATCGCTTCGGTCAGTTCAATTGCAATCATTCTTAAGGTTTTATCACCCAGAACTTTAACCGCACTGTCATTGACTCCCAATACATCATAGAATGCAAGCTCGTCTTCGGTTAAGTTTAGTTCTTTTCCTCTCTTGTCTTCTTCCTTCATCTCTTTGGCAAGTTGGATTAACTCTTCTATTACCTGTGCCGCCTCTATATTTCGGTTAGTGTATCTAAGGACTGCTTTCTCCAGCATTTCCCTGAAAGACCTAGCCTGAACGATGTTCTTTTTCATCTTTATTCTTATCTGGTCATTCAGGAGTTTCTTTAGCATTTCAAATGCAAGATTTTTCTGTGGTAGTTCTCTGACTTCTGCGAGGAATTCCTCTGAAAGGATTGAAATGTCGGGTTTTTCCAATCCTGCGGCCTCAAAAATACCAACATTGTTGAAAAATTCTGTGAGATAGAGAATGGTAGGGTTAAATTTTGATTCGTTTGACTTGGTCCCAAGTAACGCATTATAACCATCTCCTAATGATGTTTTTCCTTCGTAAGTATTGCTTATTAATTCCATTATGCCTTTTTGTGGAAGTAGAACCTTCAATGGTTTCATTGGTAACTTAGGCAATCCTAGACCATCGGTATGGTGTAATCCTTGTATAGTAACTGGTGGTAAGTGGTATTAGATATATTTACTTCTGTTATTTCTAGTTCTTTGAATGAAAAGCTCAATACAATTTCATCTTCATTGCTTTCTTCAGCGGATGCAGTGTTAATGAATGCAACCGATAAAAGACCTGTGATAATTAGAATGACTGTACCAAAATTTACTCCTAAAAAATGATTATTTTTATGTTTTTTTAATTCAAATTTAGAAAAATTTAATATAGCTAAAGCGTACTATTTTATGAAGAGATCACAATTATTATGTAAGTGATGTTGAAGTGACGTTAAATGCTACAAATAACGCATATGGAGTGAATATTAATGGGAATTTTTAACAAAAATAAAATAATAAGCTGTGGAAGGGAAGGAGAAAAATATTCTTGTGACATAATAGTAGAAGGAAAAGAAAAAACTATAAGAGGGAACCCTATTGAAATAGCAAACCAAGTAGCCACATTCCATATAACAGATATTGGTAGAGAGATACCAAAGGATCTTAAGGGTTATCTCAGATTAGCAACAGATCCTACCATGCAAGAGGAACTAGATGCGTTTGAGAAGTTGGCAATGAAACGTCAAATATTGGAAGAACGTGCCAAGGGTTTCCCAGAAGAAAGAGAATTTTTGGATAGAATAAAAAATGAGGTAACCGAACCTATTAATGTAAAAAGAATGAAAGAGATAGGATTAGAAAGAATTGCAAAATTCACTACCGAAGAAAAAAGAAAAAAGATAAAATAGAAAAATCCTGATTTCTTGAATATCTTTTGGAAATTTTTATTATATATACTAGGGTCTCGGCTTTTAGGATAGCGCCATATATATAATATCCAAATGTTTTGTCAGTAAACAGATTTGGTTGAATAAAGGATTACAAGGTTGAGATAGATAAAAAGAAAGGCTTCCAAAAGTTCTTTAAAAGAAATTAAGAGTGATTTGTGCTTCGTTCCTTCGTCACTCAGCGCAAATCAGGTATGAAGATGAACTTCATATAATGTAATAAAAGTCAAGTAGATGAAAAAGTTCAATTTTTACGAAGGAATCATCCTTTTCTCGGAGGGATGTGGCCTCAAAATTTTTACCAAAACCTCGTTTCTCTGACTTTTTATAGATATATTTCTTTTTTTCATCTTCACAAATGTTTACCCTAAATGCTTTGATGACTCTCTTTGATCTATGGTAATCTGTTATTCTCTTTTCAAGCGATTCAAGATAAGCTCTTGAGGCAATATTGGATTTATCTTCTAAAAAGTAGATTGCTTTACCATGCATTTTTACTCTGCAAATTTTAGGAAACTTCTTTTTTAGTATTTGATACTCTTTTGACCCGTATTGTAAGCTTGGAAATGCATAACCTTTATTCATGAGCTCCTGTAACAATAGAAAAGAGTTATAGCTAATATCTGGTTTTTTCTTAATTTTATAAATATCTATAGTATATTTTGAAACTGTATTTATCGAAAGCTCCATATCTCTTGCAACTTGTGTTTTAGTCTTTCCTTTTTTCACTTCGTTTCGGATCTTCTCTTTCATCTCAGAAGAAAGCCTTCTATTCATTGGAATATCCTGGGTATACACTTTAACAGTGTGATAAGTTAATCCCATTTTTCTTGCCGTTTCTGTCTTTGAGTTATATTTTCTAACATTTGCTCTGATTTGTTTTATTAATTCAGTGTATCTTTTTCTTTTGATTTTAGGTTTTTTTGGAATGTCTCTTGAATATTTTATTATCGAGTCACGTGATACATTCAACTCTTTTGCAATCTGACGTATTGATTTACCTTTTTTTACCTCTTCTCGTATCTGCTGTTCGAGTTCCACAGGTATCCTTAAAATCGTTGGAATATCCTGAGTGTTTTTCTTTACCGTGTAATAGCTTACACCGAGTTCGTTTGCTACCTCTATTTTGGTTTTTCCACTCATCACTTTATCTCTTATCACTTTGGCGATTATCTCGGGTAATGTTGTTTGAGGCATCAATGAAAAAACCAAGAGTGATTATATAAATAGGTATCTGAAAGAGGCCATTATGCACGGTATTTTTACGAAGGAGTAGTTCCGATTTCCTTTTATTAACTTAATATTTTTCTCTCAAAATGAAAACTTTCGATTTTGTAAGGACTCTTTTCCATTGGAAACCATAACGGTTTTTCATGACCAATAAATTTACCTGATAAGAAGTAAATAAGATTAGAAATAAAAAATGAAAAGGACAAGTTTTCTAATTTATATAACAAGTGGCTTACTCTTATGCAGAATGCTGTTAAATACCAAAAATCAAAAGATGGAATGAAAGAAAAAAATTCCCCAAATGAAAATAAAAATTAAAGGAATCATTAATGAAAGAAAAATGGTTATAGCACCTACAGGATTTTCTTTTAAGATGCCAATTTCTGGAAAATCTTCTTTTATTTTTTTTGATAATTTAGATATATACTTACTATGTTCAATAATCATTGTCCAAAAAACAGCTGTAATAAGAATGCCAAGAAAACATAATGTATAAGGCAACCAACTTTTTATAGATTCGTTAAGAGCTAAAGAACTAACATATGATACCAAAAGCATCGATTCTCCAACCAGAAGTAAATTTAGACGACTTGAAAATATTTCATTTTCCTGATGTAATCTATCAGTTTGTAATTCAAAACCCATTATACCACCTCTACTATTTTATTATAGAGGGTTTTGAAAAACCCCTCATAGAAACCTCTTTATGTTCTTAAATCATTCCTGTTGTATAAGGAGTGATGGATGATGAGTTTTAACCGTTTTATTCTAGAAGAACAGTATAAAAAAGTGAAAGGTCTTGGAGATCG
>DAOVGR010000081.1 GCA_030672305.1 Thermoplasmatales archaeon
TAATCTTTAGAATTCTCAAATCCTAATGGCCCTTCAACAGCTGTTGTTAATTGCAACAGTTCATCATCTCTTAGAATCAGTTCTTTAACAGTTTTTTCTCTTCGGTTTTTCCTTTTCATCTTGTCACAAATGTCTTATAGAGCTTACAAAGGATATTGTTGCAGTAAAAAATGAATTTAAATCGTCCATGCTGTGTCATTATATATCCACATTCTTTGCAAACCAATCTTTTCATTTAGTCTACATCCATTTACATTTACTATCTATCAATTGCCCTTATCACATATCCCCAGATTTGAAAAAAAAATTGTTTTTTACTTCTTATTTTTTAAGGATTCTATAATCGCTTTACCAAAGGGAGTTAATCCATATAGTTTTATGTTTCCTCTTCCGTTTTTTTCTTCAATTATATTTAAACCAAGAAGGGATTCTTCCGCTCTATACCTAGATTCTATTCCCCTAATTGCTCCTTTTACATTTGTTGGAGTTGTTTTAACACTATAAGCTATTTCTGAAGTATAGCTACTACTAGGGCTAATTTCAAAAAGATATTCAGCAATCTTTTTCCTGACATTACTCCTTCTTAGAGCCCTTATGACCAAAGGTCTTTTTACATCGATAGAGACCTCTAGTCGATGATCTTTTTGCATCCCTTCCAAGACCAGATGCAGATGATTATTAATAAAATTATTCTTCTATGTATAATCACCTACATATGCACATGCATAAATCAATATCTTTTTTCTCTGTATTAAGTTTTTAGATTATATTTACAAAATGTATATTTATTTGTATATTCATATATATATACATAAAAGAAGTCGTATATTATTTAAAATAGATAGATATTATGTTTATTAACAGAGGGGGGAAAAATGGATTTTCCAAAAGGTACAAAATTTCGAGATGATATAGATCCTAAAACTGGACAAAAGGTAAAAATAGCTATTTTACCAGATGGAACAGAGCTAAAGTTTTTTACAGAAGAGGATTTAGAAAGCATCTAAATATGCAGTTTATAAACAAAATATAAATATCAGCAATGCATTAACAATTGTTAATAATATTTTGGGGGATAAAATATGAAAAGAGTAAAAACAACAATTTTAGTAGCTATTTTAATGATTTTGACAACCTTTGTATTAGGAGTAGCTGCAGAATCTGTTTTTATGAAAAATCAGCAAAAAAACCAAAACGATATTATCGAGGATATGCCATTATTTTTTACTGAGATTACTTTTACTATAATGATAAATGATGGTTGTGGTTGCAATCCGATAGAAGGTGTCACTGTTTCAGCATTTGGTGGTGCGGGTAATGATGAAAATGTAACTGACATTGATGGTAAATGTGTATTGTTACTTGAAATTAATAGTGAATATACTGTTTCAATAACTGCTGAAAATTATATACCTGTTTTGTTTGATTTCGTAGTAATTGATGAGCAATTTTTTGTTTTCCAAATGACATTAAAAGATGATTCTACGGCTTCAATTATGCCCGCTTTTCATCAGGTATTGAGCTTATTAAACCGATAATCTGAAAATTAATGTTCAAATTGCTAACCTATTCCCTTTTTTTATATTATAATCTTAACTCTTAAAAACCTCTTTTCCTTTTCATAAAAGATGAAATGTGGAATTTTATTTTCAGGAGGAAAGGATTCTGTCTTTGCTACATATTTAGCAAAAAAATATGAAAATGAAATCACGTGCCTGATTACAATTATATCTGAAAATCCTGATAGCTACATGTTTCACACTCCTTCAATTTTAAAAGTTAAAAAACAAGCAGAAGTAATGAACATACCTTTGCTTATTCAAAAAACAAAGGGAGAAAAAGAGGAAGAATTAAAGGATCTAGAATTAGCAATACAAAAGGCAAAAAAGGAATTTAATATCGAAGCAATTGTCACGGGATCAGTGGAGTCTGCTTATCAAGCATCAAGAGTACAAAAGATATGCGATAAGCTTGAACTTGATTGTTTTAATCCACTTTGGCAAAAGGACCAATTTGAATTATTATATGATTTAATAGAAAACAAATTTAAAATAATTATCACAGGAGTTTTTGCTTATCCATTAAATGAAACATTGTTGAGTAGAGAAATCAATGATAAATTTATAAATGATATTAAGACATTGTTTGAGAAATATAAAATTAATCCTGCTGGGGAAGGTGGAGAGTTCGAATCCTTTGTTCTTAATTGCCCTATGTTTTCAAAAGAATTGAAAATCAAAGATTCAGAGATTTCGGGGAAAAAAAATTCTTGGAGAATGGAACTAGAGGTAATATGATATTATTAATCCAGATTTGTAATAAAAGATTTCATTATTTAGAATTCATAAAACCTATAGAAGATGTCCTGAAAAGAAATAACATAAAATTTGAATCAATTCATTATAAAAAAGTTACAGAAGATATTATCCATAAAGCAGAAAAGATAATTATTTCTGGGACAAGTCTAAAAGATAATGGATTTATTAAGGATATAGATAAGTTCAAATGGATAAAAAAATTTGATAAACCAATTTTAGGAATTTGTGGTGGTATGCATATATTAGGACTGATTTTTAATGGAGAATTAATAAAACAACAAGAAATAGGCCTAACTTTTATAGATATAAAACAAGAATTTCTAGGATATAAAGAAAAAATTGAGGTTTATGAATTACATAATTTCTATGCTATATCAAATGAGTTTAACATATATGGTGGGTCTAAATATTGTCCTCAAGCAGTAAAACATAAAAAAAATCCTTTTTTTGGAGTGTTATTTCACCCAGAAGTTAGAAATAAAGATCTTATTGTTAATTTTGCATATTTATAAAATGTATAGATATAATTTTAAGGAGATAAGTTATTCTTAGTTAAGAGTTTGAGGGAGTAATTATATGAAAAAATACATACATTTGGGAATTTTAGCTATTTTAATAATATCAACATTTTCCGCTTCTTCTATTAATACAAATACCAATCCATATACATACGTAGAAAAAAATGGTATTGAATCTAAGTATCATGATGCTTTTAAAACATTTTTAATTGAAGGTTTAGAAGAACTAGTAGAATATAATGAAACTGGCGTTATAAAAGATACATACATGGTTACAATGCGTGATGGTATTAATCTAGCAACTGATGTTTATTTACCATTATTTTTTAAAAAACCATATGGCGCAATTTTTCTTAGAACACCATATGACAAGGATGATTTACATGACCTTGGAATTCTTTTAGCTCTTGTTGGTTGGCCCACAGTTATACAGGATATCCGTGGAACTCATGCATCAGAAGGGATTTATTCTGGTTTTAGAAAATGCCAGACTGATGGACCAGATGCCCTAGCATGGATTGGTTCTCAAGATTGGTCAAATGGCAAAGTTGCTACTGTTGGACCTTCAGCATTTGGTATTACACAGTATTTAACAGCTGGTGCAAATCCACCTGAACTTGCTTGTCAAGGAGTAATGGTTGCTTCTACCAATCTACATAAACATGCAGTTTATCAAGGGGGAGAATTTAGAAAACAACTTGTTGAAGAATGGTTAGAAGGTGTAGATGCAACATATCTTTTAGAAGAGATATTTCTTCAGGAGAACTATACTTTAGATTTCTGGACAAATGTATCACTTGACGATAACTGGGATAATATCAATGTTCCAGCTATTCATATGGGTGGATGGTATGATATTTTCCTCCAAGGAATAACTGATGGATTTTATGGGTATCAGCATCTTGCTGGAGCAGGCGCTAAAGGAAAATCCAAGCTTGTTATTGGCCCATGGACACATGAAGGTTATATTACATATGAACAAGGAGAATTAACATATCCTGAGAATTCAAGAAGAGTTGTTGAATTTGTTCTTATGTTTTTAGAGATGGTTAAAAAATATACAATGGATGAAGACAATAATTTTGAGGATAGACCCGCTGTTTGGTATTATGTCATGGGAGATATAGATGTTATTGATGCACCTGGTAATGAATGGCGTTTTGCAGATGATTGGCCGATTCAAGCAGATTATGTTTCATGGTATTTTCATGAAAATGAATTTTTAAGTAAAAGCAATCCTAGCAATTATAATCCTTTATCCTATATTTATGATCCCACAAATCCTGTTCCAACTCTTGGCGGGCAGAATCTTGAAATGCCTCCAGGACCTTATGATCAAAGACCTATCGAGAGTAGAAGCGATGTTTTGGTATTTACAAGCGATATACTTACAGAGCCTTACGAGGCCACTGGTCCAATAAATGCAAGACTTTTTGTTTCATCTGATTGCCCAGATACTGATTTCACAGTAAAAATATCAGATGTTTATCCTGATGGAAGATCAATGCTTATTACGGATGGTATACTTCGTATGAGAAACCGTAATGGCGTTGACCATTGGGAGTTTATGCAACCCGGTGAGATTTACGAAATAGAAGTTGATATTTGGAGCACATCTTATATCTGGAATACAGGACATAGGATTCGGATAACAATTTCTTCTTCTAATTATCCAAGATTTTTAGCTAATCCAAATACTAAAGACCCAATTAATGATAATTCAACATATAATATTGCAAATAACACTCTTTATATTGGTAATGATTATCCTTCATGTATAGTTCTTCCTGAAATTGAACAAGGACTATCAAACACTCAACCATCTAAACCAAAAAAACCTTCGGGTTTAAGACGAATAAAAGTCGATAAATACTACAAATATTCTACTACTACAACTGACCCTGACAATGATCAGATATACATACTTTTTGATTGGGATGATGGTACATCTAGTGGTTGGTTAGGACCATACGAATCAGGAAGAAAGGTAAAAGCATACCACAAATGGATAGAAAATGGAACTTATTTGATAAGAGTTAAAGCAAAAGACATAAATGGTACTAATAGTGAATGGTCAGATCCTGTTAAGATAAATGTACCTAGAAATAGAAATGTAATAAATACACTAAATTTGAGGATTTTTCAGATATTTCCTTTTATATTTAATTTATTAAAAAATGCTAAATTTCTGGGAAAACTTTTTTAAATAATACAACATATTAACACACGTTAATTTGGGTTGAGTGATATGAATAAAAAAATCATAACAATCTTTATAGTTTTATGTATAGGACTAATTAATGGAACAATTGCTTCCGGTAATTTTAAGATTAATAATGAAATAATAAATCAAGATATTGTTTTTAGTGAAGATTATGGAATTCAATGGGAAATGAACTTTGACTCAGATAGACGCTATGGTGCCAGATATGAAGGCCCTCAGCCCATAGGTGATTGCGATAACGATGGTTTAAATGAAATGATTGTAGGAGGAAGAGATAATAAGCTCAGAATATTTGAATGGAATAAAGATAAGCAAACATACTTGGAAATGCATACCTTGTTTCCACCATTTTATCCTCTTCAAGACTCTGATGCTGGTGGATTTGCTATTGGTGATCTAACAAAGGACGGAAAAAATGAGATTGCTGCGACCTGGGGCGTATCTATTCATAAATGGCTTCTTGGAAAATATAGGATTATCGGTTATAATTCTTGGATTTTCAACAACGGTGGTGGTAGCGGAGATTGTTATATTGGAGACTATGACGATGATGGTGAAAATGAGTTAATTGTAAGTGGTGGACCAATGGATGATTGGAGTGATTGTCCTGAAATTACAATATTTCGTTGGAATGGAATAAGTCTTGTAAAAGAAGCAGAATGGAATAATCCGGATCATGGTTACACACATATCTATATGCCAGGTCTAGCAGACATAGATGATGACGGAAAAAATGAGATTGTTTGTGGTTCTGGCTTTAAAATCTTTGTACTTGACTGGGACGCAGAAAATAAAATATTTGAAGAAACAATTATTAAAGAAACAGGAGAAGATTATTATCCTTTTGCTTGTGTTTTAAAGGATAGTGACATGGATGGAAAAAATGAGATTCATGTTGGTTATTGGTCTCCAATGATTTCTATTTTTGAGTGGAATGGAACTGGTTATGAGATTAAATATGAAAAAGAGTGGCCGGGTGAAGGCACATTAATTGAAGGACTTGACGTTGGTGATGTTGACAATGATTCTTTTAATGAGGTTTGTGCTGGTACAAATCTTATTCACATCCTTCAATGGAATGGAGATACCTATATTGAAGAAGCGGTTCTTCCAACATTTGGTCATCTCGCTGTTGTCATAGTTGGTGATTGTGATAATGATGGGTTGAATGAGATTCATGCTGGTTCAGTTATGATTGATGAGGGTGAAGAATTTATGTCATGGGTCTTCAAATATGGCCTTGAAACTCGTGATTATAAACAAACAGATTCAGGATATGGCAGATTAACAGTAGACACTACGCAAGCGAAACTTGGAACACTATTAAAAAATGCTTCAGTTGCTGCCTGGAATTTAGAAACTGGGACATGGTATGATATTAGACCTAAAAACACAGAATTTAGCACTTATACACGTTATGATCTACCTGAAGGAGACTATCTTATAAGAGCTCATATGGAGGGATATCAGCCACAAGAAGTAAATATTAATATTTATACAGGAGAAGAGACCACTCATACATTTACAATGAAACAAACATTTACTCGTGATAATTCAGAAAATAAATCCCCTGTTTATTGGTTATTTAAGTACTTAGAACGGTTTATTTTAATTCATCCAATTTTTGGGAGATTATTACAATTAAATTTATTTAAAAATATAATTTCTTAATAGCCATTATAAAAATAAAAAAAAAAGAGGAACTCAAATGAATAGAAAAATATTGGGTGCCATAATTGTTTTAGTACTGATAATTGGTGCATTACCATCATCAAATTCTGAAAAGAACAATCAAGGATTTTCAAAAGAAAATCTTGAAGATAATGAAAATGTTATAAATTATCAAATAAAAGGAAGCTATTATTTTCAAGATTATCCTGTAATGGAGGATCCTATATCTTATCCAGATATTGAAGGAGTTCCCTATCCAATTCTAGATGATTTACCTGATGAATTTAGTTGGAGGAATTACAACGGGAAAGACTGGACAACACCTGCAAAAAACCAGGGTTCTTGTGGAAGTTGTTGGGCATTTGCAGCCTTAGGTGTACTTGAATCAATGGTTAAAATAAGAGAAGGTAATGCAGATATAAATCCAGATTTTTCAGAACAATATGTGCTTTCATGTTTACCAGAAGCAGGTAGTTGTCGTGGTGGTAGAGCATGGGTTGCACTTGAGCTTTTACAAGATGATACTCCAAGAAGAAATAATGAGAATTGTTAAATAACAAGATATTTATTCTGTATAAGGAGGAAAAAATTATGGTATTTACGCATGAAGGTTGGACGTTATATTGTAAAGATGTAAAGCTTAAAGGCGGAAAAATCCAGACTATCTACTATTTCAGCAAGAGGACACCGAAGAGTGGTAAACCCTGTGACAAGCCTGATAACATGGTAGTTGGTGTTAATAAGAGAACTGGTCTTCCATATTTGAAAAAGAAGTAAGAAGAGCATAAATCTCTTCTCCTTTTTTTCTATCTTTTTTGTTGAAAATTTAAATCAGAAAAGTTAAGGGAGATTTTGACTCGTATTTATTAGTAATTTTTATACTATCTTTTATACTCCTTTGGATGCTCTACTTGGTATTTAAAAAAACATTCTCTAGAACAAAAATGATGCTTTGCGGTCTCATACATGCTCGGTGATTTGTAGATTACTTTGCCACAGGTCTCACATATAGTTTTTATAGGCATCTACATCTTATCCCCTTACAATTTAATAAACTTCTCTTTCTTTAAAAAACCAACCATTATTTGAAAAATCGAAACTGCTGGAAAAACTGCTGGGATTAATCAGAGTATTATAGATTTTTAGCACTAAAAAGATGTAAACAATTAATAAGGATCCATTTATATAACAAATTATTATTTACACAGCTAAAAGAATTATTGAGTCTAAAACGACCAATCACCACCTCTATCTTTTTTAAATCATAATACTTATAAATTAAATTAACATGTGTTAAGTATATTTATATATGAAATGGGGGTAAAAAAGAATGAAACATATTTTTTATAGAAAAGGTTTGGTTTTAGGAATAATAATTCTACTTTCTATAGCCGCCTTTGGAGCTAGCAATGTACCTGGTACTATTGAAAAGACAGAAAAAGAACGATCTCAAGAAATGATTAACTCTCAGAAGGCTATTCTGTTTGATGCAACAGAATTTCCAAATGAGGAGCACTCACAGATTCAGATTAGTGGTACTAGTGCCCAAGTGAGTGCATACACGCGTGAAGGACGAATTAAACGTCTCTATGGTGAGGCCTTTTCTTATGGTGACAGCCCTAAAATGAGTGCTGATACCTTTCTTCAGGCCAATGCCCACCTGTTTGGCGTGGATGCAGCTGATCTGAACTTTCAAAATCTCCAACCTATTATGTACATCCGCGATACAGATGCATACAAATTTACTAGTGTCAACTACTTCCAGTACAAAGATGGTATCCCTGTATTCCAATCACGACTTATATTGTTAGTGAAAAACGAGGAGAATTATCCACTTGTTCATGCCTCTGTTGATCTACGTAACCTCGATGGGTTTATTCCGGATGTCAATCAAGATAACCTAAACCCTGAAGAGGGAATTAATAATGCTTTAACAATGAAACCGAGTTTGGTTTACTTTACACAACCAGAATTGGTAATCTGGGCGGGCATAGATGACATGTTTGTTCAACCGAAGTTGGCATACAGCCTCATTGGCGATAATGGGTATCAAAATGGTGATAGCTCTCCTGAGAAATACTTATTTGTCACTGATGCAGAAACCGGTGATATCTTATATGTTGAGAGTCTCATCATTTTTGTGGATGTGACTGGGAATGTACAAGGTAAAGCAACGCAAGATAAAGGTGCAGATATCTGCGAGGATGAATTAGCGGAGAATTTGATATGGGCTCGTGTAAACATTGGCAGCAATATTGCATATACTGATGAGAACGGGGATTTCACAATTCCTAATGAAGGTTCATCCCCAGTGACTGTTGAATCACGGCTTTGGGGTAAATGGTTCCGGGTTTTTAATCAGGCTGGATCAGACACAGTTCTAAGCAAGATAGTAACACCACCTGGACCCGCTGATTTTATGCATAATAATTTGAATAATAACGAGTACTTACGAGCTGAGGTCAATGGCTATCTCCAGGCCAATATCGTACGCGATTTCACACTCACTTATAATCCAGATTATCCAGGTTTAGACGAAACTGAATTTCCAGTTAACGTTAATATCAATGACAATTGTAATGCTTTTTATGATTATCAATCGATAAACTTTTATAGAGCAGGAGGTGAATGTCCTAACACCGCTTTTTCAACTATTATTCATCACGAATATGGTCACCATCTGGTGTCGATGGCGGGCAGCGGACAGGGTCAATATGGTGAAGGAATGGGTGATGTGATGGGTGTTTTGATCCATGATGATCCAGGACTTGCTTATGGTTTCTTTAGCGACTGTGATACACCACTTAGAAATGCAGATAATGATATACAGTATCCATGTGGTGGCGCAATTCATTATTGTGGACAGTTGCTCTCTGGTTGCGTATGGGATACAAGAAACGAATTGTATATTACAGATCCTACAAATTACAGTGACATAATTAGCAACCTTGCCATTAACGCTATGCTTTTACACACAGGTACTGAGATTGATCCAAGTATCACTATAGATTACTTGGTACTTGACGATGACAATGGCGATATCTACGATGGGACACCACATTACTGCGAAATCGCGGCTGGCTTTGGTGCTCACAGCATGGATGCACCTCCTGGACCTCCACGTATCCCAGATAAACCTGATGGACCAGATGATGGAATAATGAATATAGAATATACGTTCAATGCGACCACTATCGATTGTGAGGGAGATCAAATATATTATATGTTTGACTGGGGCGATGGAAAAGATAGTGGTTGGATAGGACCATACAACTCTGGTGATACAGGAAGTGCTTCATACATATGGAAAAAAGCAGGAACCTTTGAAGTAAGGGCAACAGCCAAGGACGAATATGGCAGGGAGTGTGGCTGGTCAGATCCTTTAATAGTAAACATAATAGAATTAATTGATATCCAGTCTGTCAAGGGTGGATTTTTTAAAGTAAGTGCTGTAATCAAAAACAATGGTGACGAGGCGGTAACTGGTGTACAGTGGAGCATCACTCTTGAGGGTGGTGCATTTATTGGCAAAAATACCTCTGGGCAAGTGAATATCCCTATGGGTGGAGAAGCAACTATAGAATCAGGGTTAATATTTGGATTTGGAGCAACAAAGGTAACAGTTACAGCTGAGGTTGAGGTACCTGAATGCTCAGATACAACAGAGAGAGGTGGGTTTGTTCTCCTGTTTTATACACATGTAAACTTTGGAGGCGAGTGACGTCTAGGATAATGTCAAGTAAGGAGTCTCTCATTTCTTTATTCTAGAGAATCAGCATTATAAATGAAAAAGAACCATATGACATATAGGTTTTAAGGGAGCGATTCCCAATGCTGGAAAAACTGCTGAACCTTATAAGATAACAATTTTGTTCTTTATCTTTTGGTTATTGTAACATTTAAATATCCATAATAGGATGTAAATGTTGAGGGAGGTATTAAAGAATGGTAAAACAGAGTAGCATAATATGTAAATCTCTTGTAGTTGGAGTTATAGTTCTATTATTTGTAATGAGTTTTAATCCAATTATAAATGGAAATAAATGGATAAATAATTCGATTTCTCGATATGATACTATTGAAGAAAATAATATTTTAAATTCTCCACCCAGAGAGACATTTTGTGATACAATTAATAGATATCCTAAATTTGGTAGCTATCCTGAATATTGTAATTATGTATATTTTTATCATCCACCAAGAGAACTTGAATGGGAATATAATAAAGAAAATTTTAATGGAACTATTAACCAGTTCAGACTTCTTGCATCAGACAATACTAACCATACATGGAATTTAAATAATTTTGAATTACATATAAACGGAGTAAATTGCAGTAATCCTGATACTCAATCTTTCTATAGAAGACATCTGCAATGTTATGAATGGGAAATAATTTGGAATAATCTCAGCCAATACTGTACAGGAGTTATTTTATTTGAAATATTATATTTAGATTGTGTTTGGATTGAATACCAAGGAGACTATGATGATGATGGAGATGAAACATTTCATTACTCATATTATAATCCCCGCAGTTACATAGATGGAACACTTAATGGTGATTATCTTTTTGATAGTGATAAAGCATACATTTGTTGGTACATACCCACAGATTATAATCCACCAGATACACCCACTAAACCATCTGGCAATACCTCTGGATATATTTGTATTGACCATAATTACTCAACATCAACAACTGATCCATATGGACTGAATGTATCCTATGGTTGGGATTGGGATGGTGATTTGGTTGTTGATGAATGGACTGACTGGTACGAATCTAATGAGACCTGTACAATAGCTCATAATTGGAGCAATCCTGGTGATTATTGTATTAGTGTAAAGGCAAAGAATACATTAGAAGAGGATGGTAATTGGTCTCCTAAATTGAACGTTACGATGTTAAACCATCCACCATATTCTCCTAGTAATCCTATTCCTCTAGATGGGGATCGAAATGTACCTATTAATGAGATACTATGTTGGACTGGTGGTGATCCTGATATTTGCGATACTGTTGTCTATGATGTATATTTTGGAATGGATTGTCCTCCTCCACTTGTTTCTTATCATCAGACTTACACATGTTATGATCCAGGTACTCTACCACTATTTGAAGATTTTTGTTGGATGGTTGTTGCTTGGGATAATCATGGTGCGTCAAATTCCAGCCCCATGTGGACATTTTCAACTGGTGTAAATCTACCACCATCTGATCCTGAAATAAAAGGCCCTTCAAATGGAAATCCGGGAAAAGATTACAAATTTACCATCGTTTCGATCGATCCAGATGATCACAATATCAAGTATTATGTAGATTGGGGTGATGGAAATAATATTGAAACTAAATATTATTTGTCTGGTAATGTAGTAACGTTGAATCATACATGGAATAAAAATGGAACTTATTTGATTAAAGGGAAAGCAATAGATCAATATGGTGCTGAAAGCAATTGGAGTGAATATGAAGTTATAATTCCAAGAACCAGAGCAACCTTTTATTTCTTGATTCATTGGTTGTTGGAACGTTTCCCAATGCTGGAAAGACTGCTATCATTGGGTTATTTTTATACACGACTTATTTAAAAAAGAGCTGAGATGAAAACACATAGTGATTAAAAAGATATTTTTTATTGGGATAAATTTAAAAAATTATAATATATATCCCTTTTAAGGAGGATAATTAAATATGAACAAGAAATTAGTTGGAATAATTATCGGAATGCTAATACTTACAACTATTGCCCCTATTGCAGTATCAGCACTAAAAATAGATAGAATAAGGGACAATTCCCCACCCGATGCACCAGATATAACCTTACCAGAAAAGGTAAGAAGAGGTAGACTATTTAATGTGACAGTTGTCACAACAGATCCAGATGGTGATGATGTATATTATAGACACAAGTCTAACAGTTGTACTAGCTCTTGGTTTGGACCATTTCCTTCAGGTGCGAATTATACTTTTAAATTAAGTATAATAGGCGTTCCAGGAATATATCCCATAGGTGTTCAAGCAAAAGACATTAATGAAGCAGAAAGCGAATGGGCATATGCCGACATTAATTTGCCAAGAAACAGAGCAATTACATCGCCATTCTTGAGCTTTCTACAAAATAATTTTTATTTTTTATATTTATTATGGAACCTAATAGGGATATAATAGCCCTAATCTTACTTTTTTATTTTCTTTATGAAATGTAACAGCTAGGAATAGTTACATTTATATCTAAATATTATATTATAGTTTTATAATTTTAAGGGAGAAATAAATATGAAAAATAAATTTTGGGAAAAGGGTCTAGTTTTTGGAATAATACTATTGTTTATTGGAATGAGTGTTATTTCTTCGAATGCTGATGTTGTCAGAAATAGAAACAACTCACCTGTTGTTCTAGTTAATAGTGATAATTATACGAATTATTTAGGAGCTATACACTTTAATTTAAGTAGATTTTCTACAGACATTGGATTTGAACAATCTGAAGTCACAGATTACACATTTCCAGTAGTTGATGGTAACTATACTTTAGATTTCACTATTGAACTAAATATAACATCGGAGCAAACATTGTTGTTATCACGTGGGGTATTTACTTCTGCAAAGATTAGTACGAACGATTCTCCTATATGGAAGGCTTTTGGTATTAATTTCGTACGTGGTGAATATGTTGGTGCCTGGACTATACAAGATATTGAGCGAAATTACAATGAACCACCAATTAATGGACAGGAAACTGTCACCATGTCGGTTATTCTTAAAGGGCGGGGTTTTCCATTTGGTTTCTTAAAACCTGAAGAAACATCCTTCACAATTACAGCTCATTTTGTAGAGTAATAATAGAACTAACGAAGTAAAAATACTCATCTCTTTTCTTTTTTTATTCTTTATAGAATCACAACTCTGGTTTATTTACTATGGTTTTAAGAGCGTTTCCCAATACTGGAAAGACTGCTGACATTGATCAAATCTGTTTGAAATCTGTTCTCTATATCTGTTTATTTTTAACTGATGTTGTGATTAACTATCGTTAAGGAAATATTTAAATTATAATAATTTATTATAATATTTGCGAATCTATAGTTTTAGGGGGAATTGAAAAATGAAAATTAAATTAAGAAAGGGCATTGCTGTTGGTATAATCTTTTAATTGTATAACTAGTTTAACATTTTTATAATTTTATTGTCAAAAAACCGCTAGGTATTACTTCTATAATTGTTATATCCCACCATGCTCGACATCCAGTTATTCAACATACCCCACCCGTGTTTTGATTTTGTTTTGCTACTTGTTGACGGTTAGATTACTATAGGAAAGATATTTTAAAGAAAAGAAGGATTAATATTTGTTATTTCTTTTTTAAAGAACGCTGTCGGTACCTGTCTTTTTGATTAAAAAAAGCAATAGATGAATATCCCGCATATACCTTAGCAGAATGTTTTGCCCTTTTAGGAATAAAAAACCTCTCCCCTTTTTTATATGTTTTTTTATGTCCTTCAACTATTAAATCAACTTTTCCGTTTACTACAATCTCCCATTGACTTTCATGTGAATGTTCAGGTAAATCCACATCATTTTCAAATTCCATAAAAATGATTTGATGATTTTTTCCCTGAGATAAAAATGCTTTCACTCCTTTTAATGGGATATCTGCCGCAGGTAGATTTTGGATTGGTTCAGGAAAAATATTTATCATAAGTTTCGACCTTTTGGTGATAAACGTAGTTTATTTATTAAAATTTAGTATTAGAAAAATAGTATTACAGCTGTTCCTTATCTGCTTACTGTTATATTTATAAAAACTTATATGATATAAAATCTTGATTTTTTAAGAGAAATAATATAATTGGAAGTTAAAATATGGTAATAATAAGAACTGCATTAAAAAGAGATTTAAATGAAATTACTAAAATTTACAATGAATCAATCCTAAAAACAGTAGCAACATTTGATACAGAAGAAAAAAGTATAGATGAGCAAAAGATATGGTTCCAAGAACATGGACCTAAAAATCCAATACTTGTTGCAGAAGAAAAAGGTAAAATTTTGGGTTGGGCAGCACTTAGTAAATATTCAACTAGATGTGCTTATTCTGATACTGCTGAAATTTCATTATATGTAAAGGATGATTATCAAGATAGAGGAATTGGGAAAAAGTTAATGGAAAATAGTATTAGGGAAGGGGAAAAAGCAGGTCTTCATGTTGTTATTGCACGAATTACTGACGGAAATGAGAAAAGCGTTCATCTTCATAAATTGGTGGGATTTGAACATATTGGAATCATGAAAGAGGTTGGTATGAAGTTTGGCAAACGCTTGGATGTATATTTGATGCAGAAAATATATAAAAAAATTTACAGTGAGTAATTCAAAGTATATTTATTTGAGTTTAATTGATTTATCAATAATAGGACAATATAAAATTTCCTATTGATAAATAACCTACAGCTATTTCAATAATCTTTTTAAACTTGCTACTATTCCTCATTTAATAATTGTTAATTTGGGAGGAAAATTTTATGAGTTCAGATAAAAAAGGAAAAGTTGAAGATGCTGCAGAGAAAACAGGTAAATTAGTTGGTAAAGGCATGAAAAAAGGCTGGGGTGCTGTAAAAGGTCTTGGAAAGGGAATGAAAGATGCAGTAAAGGAAAAGAAAAAGAAGTAATTTCAGAATTTTAAAAACTTCAGTTAATATTAAGCTCTGGAGGAATATTATTGAGTATCGAAGAAATTATCGACTTCTTAGAAATAGAAATACCCTTTTCAAATATAACCATTTTTAACTTAATTTCAGCAATTGTTGTTATTGTTATTGGCTACCTTATAGCAGTTTTAGTTAGTCGTTATATAAAGAAAGCTATGTTAAAGGCAAAAATGGCAAAAATTTTAGCGATTTTTACAAGTCGAGTTGTTAAAATTTTACTAATAATTTTCGTCATAGCAATTGGGATTGGATTTTTAGGAATAGATGTTGGAGCAGCATTGATAAGTATATCTGTTGTTTCTGGATTTGTACTAGGCTTTGCATTCCAGGAAACGTTAGGAAATTTAGCTGCGGGATTTATGATTGCTATTACCAAACCATTTAGAGTTGGAGACTATGTTGATATTGCAGGTCAATCAGGCTCTATTAATGATGTTGGTGCAAGTATAACAACTATGACAACTGTAGATAACAAGAGAGTCATTATACCAAATTCAAAGATTTGGGGTGAACCAATTGTAAATTATACTGCTCTGAATAAAAGAATGATTGATATGAGAGTAGGTATCGGTTATAGTGACAATATGGGAAAAGCAATCCAAATTACAATGAAGGTACTAAAAGCAAATAAAAAAGTATTAGATGACCCGGCTCCTACTGTAGCAGTTGCCAATTTGGGAGATTCAAGTGTTGACTTACTAGTTCGCCCATGGGTAGATACTAGTGATTATTGGACTTCTAAATGGGAGATTACTCAACAAATTAAAGAAGCTTTTGATAAAGAAAAAATAAGTATCCCGTTTCCACAAAGAGATGTTCATATATTTGAACAAAAATAGAAAATATATTCTTTAAGAGGTGAACTAATAATGAAATGTGATCTTTGCGGTGCAGATGTTCCTGATGAGAAGATAAAACATATTCATATTAAAGGAAATGCAAAGAACATCTGTGAAGGTTGTGTAACCTCTGTAAAAGGTTTAATTTAAATTAAAAAATAATACATTCAAATTGATTTTCAGTTTATAGCTAGAGGATTTATTAATTAGTAAAATATCCAAATTTTAAAAAAGTGTGATGCGTATATGAAAAAATTTGATGTTATTGTTATTGGAAGTGGTTCCGGTGGAGAGATTGTTGAAGCAGCTTTATCACATAATTTTTCTGTTGCATGGGTTGATAAAGGACCTTTAGGTGGAACATGTCTTAATGTTGGTTGTATACCTTCAAAAATGCTGATTTATCCAGCTGATAGAATTGTTGAAATTCAAGAAGCAGAGAAACTTGGAATAAAAGCAGAGATTAAAGGTGTTAACTTTGGTACAATTATGAAACATATGCGGGAGCCTATTCGCGAGAGTCATGAACATATGGAACAGGGATTACAGAACATAGAAGAATTTTCTTTTTATAAAGGATTAGGGCATTTTATTTCAGACTATACTCTTAAGATAAATGATGAACAAATTCAAGGTGATAAAATATTTATTGGTTCTGGTGCACGACCATTAATTCCCCCAATTAAAGGTGTTGAGACCGTTGATTATCTTACAAATGAAACAGTATTTAATCTTACTAAAAAACCAGATAGTATAGCAATTATTGGTGGTGGTTATATTGCTGTTGAATTTGCACATTTTTTTGCGGCTATGGGGACAAAAGTAACTGTATTTCAAAGAAGTGATAGATTGATTAATAGTTCAGAACCAGAAATCTCTAATCTTTTACTAAGGCAAATGGAGAAACGCATGAATGTTCAAACAAATGTTGAAGTTTTTGAATTTAAAAAAGAAGGAAAAGGTTACACAGTTTTTGGTAGAAATAACAGTACTGGTAAGGAAACAAAGGTTAACTCAGAAAAAATCTTGATAGCAACTGGTAGAAAATCTAATGCTGATTTATTAAAGGTTGAAAACACTGGAGTGAAAACAGATAAACGCGGTTACATTATAGTAAATGAGTTTTTAGAAACCAGTAAGAAGAATATATGGGCCTTTGGTGATGCCATTGGTAAATACATGTTTAAGCATGTAGCAAATGAAGAAGCACTTATTGCATGGCAAAATGCTGTACATGATCATAATAAAACTCCAATGGATTATTCAGCAGTTCCCTATGCAGTCTTTACTTACCCGCAGATAGCTACAGTTGGTCTAACTGAAGAAGAGTCAAAGAAAAATCATCAAATTTTAGTAGGAAAAGCAATGTATAGTGATGTAGCCAAAGGCGAGGCTATGATGGAATTAGAAGGATTTTCAAAAGCAATAGTTGATAAAAAAAGTGGAAAAATTCTAGGATTTCATATTATAGGACCTTATTCTCCTATATTAATTCAAGAAGTAGTAAATGCAATGGCTTTAGGTGGACAAATTGGTTATATAGGTCAGGGTATGCATATTCATCCAGCTTTATCTGAACTAATCCTCAGAACTTTAGGAAAACTTAAAGAGCCGAAATCCTAGGTCAATATTCACAATATTATTTATATTAGATGCCGATTGATAGCTTAGAGGGCGGAGGTAACATGAAAAAGAGATATATGGTTTGGTGGCATAGTTATGTGGATGATATCCATATTGAGGATGTCACCCTAAAAGATATTTATAAATGTGTCTCAAGTGCCCTTGAAGATTTAAACAAGCTAATATCAGTAGAAGATCAAGGTAAGATAAAAGTTAGAAATATAGAGTCATTAAATCCAATTTTTATTGAAATATTAGATAAATCAATTGAATCACAAGTAACAAATAACCCTATTGTTGACGTAGATGAAATTGAATAAAACAATTATTGTTGGAGCAGGAATTTCTGGACTTGCATGCGCAAGAACCCTTAATGAAAATGGCGAAGATTTTATTATTATTAGTGAAGATATTGGCGGACGTATTTTGACATCTTCTGATAGAAGTGTTAATTATGGAGCTTTTTTTGTTTGCTCAGATTATTATAATTTGTTAAAATATGTTAAATTGAAATCACAAATCAGATTACGTGATTTCTGTTTTCATGAAGATGATTATTCATTTATTTTTTTTGAGCCAAAATTACTAAAATATTCCATTCAATTTCTTAAAGTTTTAAGAACATTGTATAAATTTAGAAAAAAATTTCGTAAACTCAGAGAGATTATTGTAGATATATCTCAAAAAAAAGCAATTGAAAAAGATAATTTTTTGCATGATTTATATATGCAAAATGCAGTTGATTTTGTCAATGAAAGAAATATTGAAAGTGGAACAAAGACTTATCTTGCTAAGGCGTTATATTCCACAACATTTTCAACAATTAAAGAGATGAATGCATTTAGTTTTTTGCAATTCATCTTACCATTAATTACACCTATTTACAGATTTTCTTTTGAAAAAGAAAAGATGATTCAACCTTTCCATAAAAATATATTAACTGGTCATGTTGATGATATAAACTATAAAAACGAAAAATATAAAATTAAAGTGAATGGAAAGGTCTTTCAATCAAAAAACATAGTTTTAGCAACACAAATTAACTGGTCAAAACAATTTGTAGGTATAGATAAAACAAATTTACCTGTGAGCACAAACATGCTTCATATTAAAGGAAACCCTAAAAAAATAATCTCAAGAAAAAGTTTTCATTTATTTTCTCCATCTAACAGTTTACAAGCAATTGCAAATCTTAAAGATGGAACGTTTCTTTTCTATTATAAAGATAAACAACCCAACCTAAAGCATTTTTTTAATAATCCAAAGGTTTTAGCTTATCAATATTGGAATCCTGCTGGAACTATCAATGGTCATAATCTTATTGAGAGCAATAGGGGAAATAATATGTATTTAATTGGTGACTATAATATAGCAGGACTTGAGGAGTCATATATTACTGGCATTTATGCCGCTAATCAGATAATTAACTCAAAACGATCATGATTAAAACAAAGGTTTATTAATTATATAGTTATTAACAATTGTTAAGTATGGTGGCATATAATGAAAAATAAAATTCCGATTTTAATTATTTGTATGTTGTTGATTGTTTATATTATACCTGCTTCAGGAATTGTTATAACAAATAATAAAACCGTTTTGATTAAGGATCCTGAAATTTATCGCTTGGAAGTTAAAAATCTTGATGATGGCAGAGTTGCTCCTATTCCTGGTGACTTATCAGATGATTTTATTTTTCAAGAAATTATTTATAATTCGTTTAAAAAATCAATACCATATGAAAGACCTTTAGGATTTAATGATGAAATCATTGTTGAAATTTTAAATCAAATTGACGAAACAATGATATTAGGTTACTTAGAAAATCTAACAGATTTTGGACCGCGAGTCACTGGAACTCCAGAATGTGCTGCAGCTGGAGATTATATTTATAATGAATTTGAAAACATGGGTTTAGAACCAAGATATGATGCCTGGTCCTATGGTGGGTATTCTGATAGAAATATTGAGGGAACATGGAATGGTTTTAACGAGACAAGCGATGAAATATATATTATATGTGCACATTATGATAGTGTTCCTGGAAGTCCAGGTGCTGATGATGACGGCTCCGGAACTGTTGCAGTTCTTGCTGCTGCAAAACTTATGAGTCAATATCAATTTAATCATACAATCAGATTTGTAGCTTTTTCAGGGGAAGAACAAGGTCTTCTTGGAAGTCATGAGTATGTTGAAGAAGCTGTTGCAAACGGTGATAATATAATTGCAGCACTAAATGCAGATATGATTGGTTTCGCCATTACAGAAAATGATGGTGAAAATATAAAAATCTATGAAAATGATGCTTCAGAATGGATTACAGATTTTTCCATTATTGTTAGCGAAGATTATTACAATTACATAGAACTTACACTTATTCCAAGTGGTTATTCATCTGGAAGTGACCATCGAAGTTTCTGGGAGTTTGGTTATGATTCCATCTTTTATCATGAATACAATTTTAATGATTATTACCACTCACCACAAGATACAATTGAAAATATGAATATTACTTATTCAACAAAGTCAACTAGATTAATTATCGCAACTTTAGGTGAACTTGCTCAAGCATACCTAATTGGTGATCCACCAGAAAATCCCAATTCTCCCGATGGTCCCACAGAAGGAACAGAAGGTGAAGAGCTTACATTTTCGACAAGTACAATAGACCCAGATGGAGATCAAATCTATTACCAATTTGACTGGGGAGATGATAATTACAGTATATGGCTTGGACCATTTAACTCTGGTGAAACAGTTGAAGCTTCTAATATCTGGTATGAATTAGGAGTATACGAAGTTCGTGTAAAAGCAAAAGATATTAACAACAGAGTAAGTGATTGGTCAGAACCAATAGTAGTGACCATCAATCATAACCTACCACCAGATAGACCTACAATAAATGGACCTAAAGTTGGCAGAACTGGAAAATCTTTGACATTCTCATTTAGTGCTTCAGACCCTGACAACCATGATATATATTATTTTATAGTGTGGGGAGATGGAACTCAAAATGATTGGTATGGTCCATATAAATCAGGTGATGAAATATCTATTAATCATACGTTTACTAAGGGCGGGCGAATCTTTATGAACGTTAAAGCAAAAGATTATTATGGCAAAGAAGGAGAGATTGAGAACTTCATATTATTCATAGTAAAAAATAGAGCAATATCAAATCCAGTATTTCTTAGATCTATAGAACGTTTTATTGAACACTTCCCCAGATTAGAATTTTTAATAAACATGTATCTATAAGTCAAGATTAGAACTAACCTATAAGAGATAATAATAAAAAAAAAAAGGGATGACAACTGAAGTAAATTATTTAGCTTCAAATCCAGGATGAGTAAATTAAATAATACCTCAGCAATTCTTTAATAAATTAAATCAATTTAATTACTGTAATACATGGACGTTTTTCTTTTTACATATTTCTTTAAGAATATTTGGCCAAACAGTAACACCTACTTCGCCAAGATGAGCTTTCTTAAGAAGTAACATATATGTTCTAGATTGTCCAATGCCTCCACCTATACTAAGCGGGATTTCATTATTTATAATTGCTTGATGATATGGTAATTTCAGAAAGTCAAGTTGGCCAGACATTTCAAGTTGTGTTTTAAGTGTTTCAGGGTTAACTCTAATTCCCATAGAAGTTAATTCATGTCGTCTCTTGGTAACTGGATTCCATACAAGGATATCACCATTGAGACCATGCGTGGGATTTCCAGCTTCTGACACTGTTTCAGTTACCCAATCATCATAATCTGCTGCTCTCATTTCATGAGGATAACCATCATCTAAAGACCAACCAATACCAATGATAAATACTGCTGGATAATCTTGTAATATTTCCGTTTCTCTTTGTTTTCTAGGTAACTCAGGGTATCTATCAAGTATTTCTTCAGCATGAATAAACTTAAGTTTATCAGGCAGATTTGGGTATATATCAGTATTTAGTTTTGGGTATTTTTCAAGTAAAAAGTTTTCAGCACCTTTTAGTACCTTCCATATTTTATTTACTGTATCTTTTAGATAATCAAGATTTTTATGTTCCTCAGTGATTACTTTTTCCCAGTCCCATTGATCGACATAGGAGCTATGATCATGGTCAAGGAAATAATCTTTCCTTACAGCGCGCATATCTGTATTTAATCCTTCACCAACTTTCATATCAAACTGTTTTAAAGCGACTCGCTTCCATTTTGTTACAGCCTGAACTATTTGAGCCTGAATTGGTTTTTCAAGTCCTAAACCACACTGAAATTCTATAGGGGTACGAGAACCATCACGATCTAAATAATCGTTTACACCACTCTCTTCATCTACAATAAGTGGGCAAGTAACCATCATAAGATTAAGTTCTTTACATAGGTTTTGTTCTATGTACCTTTTTACATCAAAAATAGCTAGTTGTGTGTCCTTTTTATTTAAAAAAGAGTCATAATCTTTTGGTAATATTTTTTCTATTTCATTATAGTTCCCAATACCTGGTCCAGCGAGATCTGCTTTCTTATCTTGCATAATGATAAAGCCTCCTTTCCCAGGCATACAAAATACGTTATTTAAACTTTTACTCAAAATAGCTTATAATTCCTTCTTTTTCTAGCCTTTTTCTTACCTTCGGATAAAGAATTATCTCTTCTACTTCAATCATTGTTTGTTCTAGATTTATATTGACAAATTGATTGATAAAATCCTGAGAATCTTTTTTAAAAGAAACTAATGCTATATTAAAACTAATTTTTTCATCTTTTAAATTTTCAATTGCCTTAATTTGATATTCAAATCCTTTTTTTGCTCCAGTAAGAATAGAAAATTCTTCAGGATTGTTTCCTTTAAAACAAACGCGAACATGAAGATTATTAAATTTTGCTAACTCCTTTACATATGATTTATCTTCTCCAAGCAATATGCCATTTGTTTCAAGAATGAATAAAAACCTTGATTCAATTTTTGTTAAAAGTGATAATAAATGCTTTCTTCCTATTGTAGGTTCACCACCGGATACACGCATTTGATGGAATCCTTTTTTTATCGCGATTTTTTTAAGATTATTTGCTACATGTTCTGGTGTATAAAATTGTCCAGTATTTTTAGCATTCCAAACGCTGTTTCCAGACCAACAAAATTTGCATCGAAGATTGCAACCAACGGTGTCTGCAGTTGCTATTCCTCCATAAAATCTTGTAGCTCGAAAACGATAATATTTTTTAAGGTCTCCATTTAAAACTATATCTTCGGTTTTTTTTGTAAGTTCAATTGGATGATACATAATTCAATTAATAACTAACTCTCAGTTTTATAAACTTTTAGCTGTTACGGATTTCTTGTGATTTGGTTATGTCTTGGATTCAGGTGGTTAATGTAGCTGAAGCTACTGGAGATTTAACTCAGATTTATAATGAGATAGAAAAAAAACGTGGTAAAATTTCTAACATAATGAAAATCCATAGTTTAAATCCTAATGTTATGAAGAATCATATGGACTTATACATAAATTTAATGTTTGGATCATCAGGATTATCACGTGAAGAGCGAGAATTTATTGCTATTACTGTTTCGGTTATTGATAATTGTGAATATTGCATCAGACATCATGCAGAAGCTCTGAATCATTATTGGAAAGATAGAGATAGGATAAATAAATTTATAGATGATTTTAATTCCATTGAACTGTCTTCAAGGTTGCAATGTATTCTAGACTATGTTTTTAAATTAACAAAAAATCCATCTTATGTTAAAAAAATTGATATCGATAGCTTAAGAAATTCTGGTTTTTCAGATAAGGATATTCTTGATATCAATCTTATAACAAGCTATTATAACTTTGTTAATCGTATTGCTCTTGGTCTTGGAGTAGAGTTTAGTTCTGACGAGGTTAAAGGCTATAAGAATTAATAGTATTATTACTAACTTTTCTTATATCCACCAATTTCTAAACTTGGATCTCCTAGCAATACCCATTCCTCAACAGATTTTGCATCAATAGAAGAAACACTACCTGCAGGAGACTCCCAATCTATTGGAAATGTTTCAACAAAGCCAGATAGGGTATCTTTCCAAATCTGTCCAAGCGTTCTTGTTCCATTATTATATTCTCTAAAGAAGTTAACATTTAGCCAATCTGATCCACCACCACCATATTCAATGCCATACCAACATAATCCAGTTGATCCAATTGTCGCAATTGAGCCGCCACGTTGGTTGCTAACTAAAAACCAGCTCCAACATCCAAGGCGCCATGTCTGAAAACTCCCAGGTAGTAATATGGTTTTTCTAAGGTTATTATTAGCTAAGTCAAAGTCACTATTATGGCACCCACCAACAAGGCAGATCGGAAGTTTATATCGATTAAATAAAAATAGCATTTGAAACCTCCCAAATCTACCTACATATGAACCAGATGGCGAGTAGGTTATCCAGGTATGTTTGCTTCCATGACCAGACAAATATAGAAATCCACATCCTTTATTAACCGCCTGAATTGTACTTAAACCATATTTGGATAACGTATCTGTTGAAGCCCAGAGTTTTACAGGAATAAAATCTTTCATCTCATCGATTGCTAGTTGATTATATATCTCTCCCTCATATCCTGCAAATTCATCATATGTATCCCCACCAATAACAACCATTTTTTTAAACCAAGAATCATCAGCGAGTTGTTTTTCGTAGTTTATTATCTTCTCCAATACTGTTCTAACTTCTTTTGTGTTCAGGCATGCAAGTCTTCCTAAACATACATCAGGTTTTAAATCAATAGATTTATCCTCAGCTTCACTTCCTTTCCACTCACCAAAAATTCCATCATCATCTGAATCCCAACTGGAAAAATTATAATTCTTATCATAGATATCTGCATAATATAAGTCGCTAACAAACTTGTCTTCTACACCATACATATCATTATTATAGCAATATCTAACAGGTATATCTTTAGAACTCCCAACCAAAATTACATATGTAATTTCCCAATTTTCAATGGCATCTTTTATGAAAAATTTAATTTTTTCTTGATCATCACGACCTTGAACTTCAAAATATGTACCATCATAGATATCATCTAATGAAATAAAAAATGTTATAATTCCTAGGTTGTTTTTATGTTGTATAAAAGTTTCAAGAGATGAACTAAATCCTGCTGGAGCAATTATTATCATATCATATTTATCATTTTTTATTGTATTGTAATTATCTACATTTGCACTTACAAAAATAGACCCAACTATTGAAAAAACCATTATAAAAAACACTGTATATGTAATCATATTTTTCATAATTCTTCTCCTGTGTTTTGTATATAGTGTGTTTCTATATATAAATATATTTAATAAAAATATCAAAGAAAAATATCTGCATAAATAGTCAGTTAATTCACAGCTAGATTTTCTAATTTATATGATAAATAAAAAATTGGACTGAACCCCTGCCAGCGGACAGATAGTTAAGTTAACATATTTATATTTGCCTCCTGCTCGAAAGCTTCCGGTGATTTATATCCAAGCGATGAATGTAATCGTTTTTTGTTGTACACATCATCGATGAATCTCCCAATATTTTCTAATGCATCAGAGAATGTTTCATATTCATTGAGATACACCTCTTCGTATTTCAATGTCTTAATGAAACTTTCAACAAAGGCATTATCATATGGATTCCCCTTTCTACTCATGCTGATCTGAAAATTGTGTTCTTTCAGACGGTCAACATACAAATTAGAAGCATACTGAACTCCTCGATCAGAATGATGAATGATGCCCGGCAAGTCAGGGTTCCATCGATGTTTTAGAGCTTGTTCAAGTGCAGAAAGTGTCAATTGCGTGTCAATATGTCTACCAAGTTTCCAACCGATACATCTCCGAGTGAAAAGATCCAACATTACAGCAAGATACACGAATTCATCTGCTAGTTGAATATAGGTAATGTCACTTGCCCAAACCTGATTGGGCTGTTTAATCTCCCTGTTTTTTATCATATTTGGATATACCTTATGATCATGATTTGAATCAGTGGTGAGAGGCTTAAAATGCTTCTTTACGCAGAGAAGATTGTCCTCTTGCATCAATCGAAGAACCCGTTTATGATTGACATGATATCCTCGATTATAAAGCTCAATAGTCATCCTTCGATAGCCATATCTTGGAAACTCAATTGCTATCTTTTGCATCTCATTTTTAATTCTCATTTCAACTCTAACTGAACCAGGATCCGAGTCAGGTTTCTGTAACCATTCATAGTATCCGCTCTTACCAACATTAAGCATCTGTATTGCATTTGATACTGGGAGAAAATCATCTGAATCAAGCTGTTGTTTTATTATCATGTATTTCACCCTTGCTCCATTGTTTATTTCTCCTCTATGGCTCTTTTCTCTAATATGCTCAAAGCTTTTTTTAAAAAAGCATTTTCAGCATACAGCTTACCAACAAGCCGTTCTAACTCAGCAATCTTCGCATCTTCTTTGTAGAGATTTCCTTTCCCGCTAAAAGCTGTGTCAGGATATTTATCATAAGTCTTTCTCCACTGGTTAACCATCACAGGATGAATATCATACTTCCTACAAACCTCTGCTTGTTTTATTCCGCTCTCAATCTCTCTTAAAATACTAATTTTATATTCCCTTGAAAATGTTCTTCTTTTCCTTTTCATTTCATACCCCCAATAGACTTTTGTTAACTTAACTTATTGTCCGGTATTGGGGGTTCACTCCAAATCATAAAATAAAACTTTAGACAAAATCCCTCGAAAAGTATATAAACAAGTAACCAGAAATAATATTATGTCAATATTTGACATGACATATTAAGTCAATATAATTGGTGAGGTTGAGAAATTGAAAAATCCAAATAAAATTACAAAAAAATTACAAAAATTGGTAGTTAGTAGAAAGACTTCTATCGTTGTTTCAAAACAGGATGCTTATAGACAATATTCAAGACCCACAAGAAAATCTACCTCAATGAGTGATTACATCTCAGGTAGTTTAGGAGATACTTGATACTCCTTTAAAAATTTCTAGTAACCATTCAAACTTTTCTGAAATCCTTTTCCTGTCCAGCAATATAAACATAGTTTATTTTTAGGCAGACCAATTGCTTCAACCATATCATCTATTAGTTGATATCTTAAAGAAGTTACACCTAAATCCTTACCTATCCAATCAATCATTTTGTGATATTTCTCAGTTTTTGGATTCAAATATTCAGAAACATCCTCAATATCTTTTCCTTCCAGTGCCCTTATTGCTTTTCTAGCAGCAAGTTCTTTAGTACTTCTTGTTGAGAGATTATAAATACATGGAAATATCAAAGGTGGACAAGCAGGTCTTACATGAACCTCCTTTACACCGGCTTTTTTTAATTTTGTGATTGTAAAATTTTTCAGCTGTGTTCCGCGAACAATGGAATCCTCACATAAAATAATTCTATTATTCTTTGCAATTTCATCATTTGCAATTAATTTCATTAAAGCTATTTTATCCCTAACATCTTGAGATAATGGAGTGTAGCTTCTACCATAACCTGGAGTATATTTAACTAAAACACGTCTAAATGGTTTTCCAGAATGCATAGCATAACCGATAGCATGGCTAGTTCCTGAATCTGGAACTCCTGAAACAAGATCAACTTTTACATTGTCTCTTTTTGCTAAAAACATACCACAATTTTCTCTTACCTTCTCAACATTGATTCCTTCATAAGAAGACGCAGGAAATCCAGTATAAATCCATAAAAATGCACAAATTTTATTATCATTTCTACCTTCTTTTTTCATCTCAATGCCCTTTTGACTAAGAAAAACAATCTCCCCAGGCTCAATAAATTTCTTAAGGTCAAAGCCAAGATTTGGAAATGAGCATGATTCACTTGTAACAGCTACCGAACCATTTTTTTCTGCAATGACTAATGGAGTAACACCATTTCTGTCTCTTGCACAATAAATCCCATCTTTGGTTAATAATAGCAATGACACAGATCCAATAATCTTATCATACATCTTTTCAATTCCTTCAACAATGGAATCTTCTTGATTTATAAGATGAGCAATAAGTTCAGTTGAATTAGTCTCACCTCGATCTAATTCACTAAAAGAAATCCCTTTGTTAATCAGCATATTTACTAATTCATCTTTGTTAGTAACAAGTCCTGCACAACATATTGCAAAAGGTCCAAACTTACTTTCAAAAGTCAGAGGTTGAGGATCTTTATCAGAAATTACTCCAATACCTAGATTACTTACAATTTTATCAGAGCCCTCATAAAATTTTGATTTAAACTGTGAATTTCCAATATCATGTATCTTTTTTACTGGTATTCCGTTCTCATCGAAAAAAGCTATTCCACCAAACTCAGTTCCTAAATGACTATGGTAGTCAGTTCCATAATATAAATCAGAAATACAATTATCATTACTTACTATACCAAATAAACCGCTCATTAGTACCCCCAATAATCTGAAAATATTATGCCGTATTTAAAAATTATTAATTATTAAGATTTATCTGTCTGTTTTAAATTTTAAAATTACCCCAGTACCTCTTAACTTTTCCTGAATTTTATCTATAAGCTGAATCTCTTCTTCAATTGAGACAATGCCCTTCCAATCATAAATAAAATCGTGATCGCCTATAGAAGGTTTAAGTCCCATTTCAACAAGTATTTTCAATATTTCAGATGATTTTACACCATCTGAACTAATATATACATCTATATATGTTTCCATATATCCACACCTAACAAATAGGCAATAGTTGTATTAAAATATTGTGTAAAAATTTAATAAAATTTGATTATTTTATAATTATTTTTCACGAAATTGAAACCAAGTAAAATTTAGGTTACTCCAATCATCATGATCAAAGAATCCATGTGAACCATCTGAATAATCAAGAATCTGATGAACATATCTATAATTCATAACACTTTTATAATTACTAAATATCCACCAACAAAGTTGCCATGGACGTGTAGTTCGGATATTGTCACATCCAAATGGATTAAAAATATCAACTCCCAGTGTATGACCGGTTTCATGCATAATATAACAAGCACAAACAAAATCAAGAGGTTTATTTCTCTTTTTCATGACTTTTTCTACAGCTGTAGTTGTTATTTGAAAACTATTTATTCCTCTTACATTGCTATTTATATATCTACCCTCGCCAACAAAAGCATAAGCAGTAGCCCTTATATTATCATGAACAAAAACAGCATATCTAAATACTCCACGTCTCCAATTATCTGGATCATTATGTAAAAAATAATTATCATATATATCTAGAATTTCTCCTCGCCAAGATAGGTAATCAAATGGAATTATTTCTCCTCCACCCATACAGCCATCATCAAAATGATAAACAATGTTACGAGGATTATATCTATCTGCTAAAAGCTCCTTTGTTGAATTTGGAACTCTAAATCCCTCACCTTTTGGTCCAAAATCCATCTGATCAAGTTCAATGAATAGGTCTTTTCTAAAAGGATCAGAGAACCATTTAGATGTCATATACTCTTCAATATTTGTCAGTCCATCATTATCAGGATCTATAGTTCCATGATCATCCCATGAATTAGGATCGTAGTTCCAATGATGCTCCCAATAAAAAGGAATACTATCATTATCAAAATCATCACTAGAATTATCCATAAATGGATCTGAATTGTACAAATTTATCTCAGCCCAAGTTGGAATTTTATCATTATCAAAATCGTTTTGATAAATATTATACCAAATCTCACAATCCTTTTCTTCTTCATAATAAGATCCATCATCGCAACCATTCAATCTTCCATAACCACTATGATCTCCAATGAAATCATCACCAATCCAATGATTCGTTCTAATATCATAAACCAATTCAACAGTATTATCACTTGTACTTCCACTAATATCACAAAGACTATTATTGTCAAATAACTGAATTTTAATATTTACTTCTGCAACATCATCAGGGACGTTTTTACTTATAGTCCAATTAATATCATAAAGATACCGAGAATTTTCCCAAATAGGACTAAGAAACTGCTCATCATTAATTTCCAGTAAAATCGAAAAATCAGGATCAGTTGTATCATTAGTTTCAACATATCCTCTTATAGTAAATATCTCAACTGATAGTATTATATCAATTAACGGATCGTAATCTAATATATGGTTTACCTGTATTTCTCCTCCCACAATATTATCTTTACTTATAGAAGAAAAAATAAATATTGCAATAATTAAAAGAATGGTTACTTTTAATAAGATATTTTTATCCAAATATTATTACCTCCCACAACAATATCTAGCAAATATTGTACATATAAATATTTCTATCCAATAATTTAATTCTTGTACTATTAAATAAAACCATTTCTTAATAGTAACATTAGCAAAACTTATAAATTAATTAACTATTGTTAATTTGTTTTGGGGTAAAAAAATGAGTAAGCATCATAAAAATAAACCAAATTTATTATTGAAATTATCTAGCCATCAAGGTATATTATTTCATTTAGCAGGAATTGCAGCTATCATTTGGTTTTTAGTTCGAGTTTTACCCAGACCGGATCGTATAAGGTATCCCTGCCAGCAAATGTCGGTTTCAGTAGCTATTGGATATATTGCTTTTTGGAGTTTATTATGGAGTGCAATATTTCATGGTCTTGGTTTATGGATTAGACGGGTAAAATATAAAACCGCTGCTATTGCACCTGTTATTTTAGTTGCTTTTGTCTTAATCTTCTCAATTACAAGTAATGTATATGCTGTAAACAAAACAACAGATGAATATCCACTAACACCTTGGGAACCTATTCCAAATGAACCCATTGGAACACCTAGAGGAGTTAATCCCGGAAGGGTTGTATGGGTTTGGGATTCAGATGCAACAGAAGAAAATCTAAATGGTTACTGGTGGTTGAAACAAAATAATAATCAACAAGTAATTGATCAGATGGTTTCTGAAGGAATAAAAAATCTAGCTGGAGCCGAAACTGAAGATGAAGCATGGGAAATCCTGTTTAAACATTTTAATCTAGTAAATGGAAATGGTGAAAAGGATTATCAAACTGGAGAAAAAATAGCGATTAAATTGAATTTTAATAATTGTTATCAAATCTTTAGCTATTTTACAAAAGATAACGATAGAGATGCAAGTCCTTATGTAGTAAAAGCAATACTTAGACAACTAATCTATTATATTGGTGTAGAGCAAAAAGATATTACTTTATATGATGCATCACGTCCAATTCCAAATTGGTTTTACAGACGTGTTTTATATAAAGAATTCCCTGCATCACCTTTGATACCAGAATTTCCTAATATCCATTATGAGGATGCATATGGTCTAATGCCAGGACGTGAAAAGGTAAAACCTACTCCAGATAAAATATATTTTGCAGATGGAACAGGCCTATATCGGACCCTACCATCTTGTGTTGTTGATGCAGATTATATTATTAATGTTCCTCTTCTAAAGAGGCACCCTATCGATTTTGGAGTAACATTTTCTGCTAAGAATTTATTTGGAACCTGGATTGAGCCAGTAAGTGCTGTCCATGAGTATCATAGGTCTGCATTTATAGAAGGTAATGCCGCACCTCAGACTGATCTATTAGCTCATGATCATATTGGTGGTAAAACTATTCTTTATATTGGAGATGGGACCTTCCCGACAAAGATAGATCATAGAACAATAGGTAAATTTGAAATGTATCCATTTAACAATGATTGGACAAACAGTCTCTTCTTTTCACAGGATCCTGTTGCAATTGATTCAGTAATGTATGATTTCCTACACACAGAAGGTACAAATCCTTGTGAAGGATCACAAAACTATCTTCATCAGTCTGCTGAACCCAATCCAAATACATATGACCCAGAAAATGATGGCACTTACCTTTCATCTAGTCTTGGTGTTCATGAACATTGGGAGAAATCCATTGATATTTTTTCACCGGATAGATATTTAGGTACAACTGGTAATGGAATTGATTTTGTAGCAATTGGTGATGAACATGCTTATCCTGGAATTTTGATTACAAAACCAAAAATGGATTATTTATACATTAATGGAAATGAGATAAATCGCATTGGTGCTACAGTGATAATTGGTAGTATTCAAATCGAATCTAGGATAAATGGAGTTTCAGAGGAAATCGAAAAAGTCGAGTTTTACATTAATGATGAATTAGTAGCAAGTATTACAGAATCTCCTTATGTTTTTTTATGGTCTGAGTATCAAATTGCAATGAGACATATGATCAAGGTTATTGCATATTATGGTGAGGGAAAAACTCTAATTAATGAATTGCCAGTTTGGAAAATTTAATTATAGTATTAAATTAATTTCCTCCAAAAAGGTGAGTTAAGCAATTTTAGTAATACTTTAAAATTGTAATTTTAAAAAATATAAAAGATATTATAGGTATTGAAAATATACTCAGATTAGTAGTACCTTTGAAATAAAAAAAATGGTGGGGTAGAAAAGATGGTTACAAAAACAGTTGGATGTCCTAAATGCAAAACTCATATAGAAATTCAAGGCAGTCCTAGTGAAACAAAAATTATTACTTGTGCTAAATGTAATACTAAAGGCAAATTTACATTTCCAGGAGAACAATCAAAGATAGAAGCACCCTCTGATTCTTATAGTATTGAAATCGAAAATCTTACTAAAAAATTCAAAGATTTAAAAGCAGTTGATAATGTATCATTTAAAGTCCGAAAAGGTGAGATTTTTGGTTTTCTTGGCCCTAATGGTGCTGGTAAAACTACTACGATAAAGGCTATTCTTGGTTTAATCCATCAGAATTCTGGTAATGTTAAAATCAATGGATATGACATTATAAAAAATGCAATTAAATCAAGAAAAGAGGTTGGATATCTTCCTGAACGTGTTTCATTTTATGAAAATATTACTCCATTGCAGACCTTAAATTTTTTCTGTGAATTAAAAGGATATGACAAATCAACAAATAAATCTCTTATTAAAGAGGTTGGGCTCGAGGATGCTATAAAAAGGAAAGTTGGTACATTTTCAAAAGGAATGGTCCAATTACTCGGTGTTGCTCAGGTAATGATCGGTAATCCTTCTGTTTATATTCTTGACGAACCAATGGCAGGTCTGGATGCACGATGGGTAAAAATTATCAGGGAAAAAATAAAAATGTTAAATGAACAGGGGGCCACAGTACTTTTTTCATCTCATATTCTAAGTGAGGTAGAAAATATTTGTGATAAGGTTGCAATTATCAATAAAGGTAAGCTTATTGCAGAAGATACAGTTTCAAATCTAAATAAATACCTTAAAATTAAACCACGATTGAAGATTTCAATAACTGATCTCAATGGAAAAGTTCCTGTAATTATTCGTGACCTTGAGGGTGTTGATAACGTTGAGGCACAAGATAACACACTCTTTATTACGTGCGAATCTAATGTTAGAAGTAAAGTTATCACTATGCTTGAAGATGCAGGTTTTAAGATTATTGACATTAAAACTATTGAGCCATCTCTAGAAGATGCTTTTGTTAAAATAATAGAAGGTGATACATAATGGGTGGTTTTAGTCCTAAATCAGTTTATACTGTAGCAAAAAAAGAATTTATGGATAATATCCGAAATAGATGGATAATAATACTAACAATTTTATTTGTAATTCTGATAGTTGTTTTTTCATATCTTGCTGGTGGACAAGCTGGTGGAGAAGATATATTTGGTGATATGCAAAACACCGTTTTCGCTCTTATTGGTATTTCTTCCTTGCTGATTCCGCTAATAGCAATTATTCTTGGTTTCTCAACAATTTCGGGTGAAGCAGAAAGTGGGTCTTTGAATGTTGTTTTATCTTACCCTGTTAGCCGCGGAGAAGTATTACTAGGAAAACTTTTTGGACTTGGTTCAGTAATTATTTTTTCTATTCTATTAGGGTTTGGTCTTGGAGGAATTATTATTTCTGCAACAATTGGTCCAGAATCATGGGGTGGCTATCTTGCATTTATTGGACTTAGTATTTTTTTAGGATTCATATATTTGAGTTTATCGATTTGTATTTCGTCTTTTTGTAAAAGACGTGTTACATCTATTGGCGGGGGAATTGTAATATTTTTTTGGGGATTGATTTATGGTTCTATAATATTGGGCATCTTATTTGGTAGCGGTTATACATTTGAGAATTTTCAAACAGGAAATGTTCCTGATTGGTTTTTTGGATCAGTTGTGTTTAGCCCAACTGATGCAGATCAAACAGCGGTCCAATTAGCATTTGGAGAAAGAACAATTAATGCTATGGGATTTTCAATCACGATACCTGATTATTTAACCATGGAACTTCTAATGGTGGTTCATATAATATGGTTTATTGTTCCTCTGATTTTAGCATATTTCTTCTTTAAAAGAAGAGATATTTAATATCTCCCAATATCTAAAATCTTCTATTTAGGATTATTACAATTAGTTATGCTAAGAAGATTTTCGTAGTAAAAAAAAAAGCAAAAGTTATAGTAATATTTTGTCAAATTGCGTGCCTGCACCACCAGTCAAATAGACTGGTGGCATGCTCGGCTAACTTTGTTAGCCTCGGCAGTCACGCTCCACATGGTAAGGTTCAACTCCCAGTATTGATCCTCTAGGATGCAAAATCATCGAGATGTGATTGACCTGGTTTGAAAGAGTGGTTTCTTGGTAATCCCTGATTTCGCGCATACACATCCATATCGGTGATGGTTCTTTCACCGAGGCTATCGAAAAAGATTGTTGGGCTCCAGAACCCACTT
>DAOVGR010000071.1 GCA_030672305.1 Thermoplasmatales archaeon
GATTGTTTTCGGAAACAGTTGTATCGATATTTGGTGTTAAACTCCATTGTGACCCAGTTGTTCCGTGTGTCATACAATGGTTTTTTATAGCATCCGCTACTTACATTTTTCATAATTTTTGTTTCTCCTGTCGCACCTTTATAGGGCACACCCTAAGTGGTGTGCCGCATGCGACAAAAAAAGAGCGGTTAGTTGTCTAAAAAGAGATGTGGCTTTTCATCTGCGGGTCTTTCGCTATGCTTCAGACCGCGCAGTATTCCCACCCACAATTATAATATCAAATCTCATACAACAACTTTTTTAAAAAGCACCTTTAAATCCTATAAAGTTATTAATAAATTATCTTTAGGAAGATTTTAAATGAATATTTCAATAAATAATGTAAAAGAATATTTTAATTCTTACATTAAATCACATATTGACGAAGAAATCAGAGTAATCGAAATAAAAGAGGTAATCGAAAATACAAATGTCAATTATATTTTTGAAGTCAAATATGAGAAGGAGAAGGTAATTGAAAGAATATATCTAAAACATGCTCGTCCATATTTAAAAGTAAATAAAAATATAAAATTTTCCATCGATAGACAAAATTTTGAATATCGTTCACTAATCAAATTCAAAGAGATCTTAGTTGATAATGTAGTACCAGATGTATTGTATTTTGATAGAAAAAATCACGTTTTAGCTTTAACAGACATAGGAAAAAATATGCAATTAATACCTTATTTACTTAAAAAAGGAATTATATATTTAGATGCTATAGCATATTTTGGGATGATAATAGGAAAAATTCATGCATCCACTTATAATAATAATGTAAACATTAGAAATTCTGATGAAAATGCAAAATTTATTGATTTCATCATGCGCTTTCGATCAGCAAGCGCAAGACAATTTGTGAGTGAAGAAGTAGATAATCTTTTAATTGAAGGCAATCATTCTAAAACATCATTAGTGTATGGGGATCCATTTATTAAAAATATCTTTATGAATGAAAAAAAAGTTAGGTTTTGTGATTTAGAGGCAGTTATGCGTTACGATCCCGGGTTTGACATAGGATATGCCTTATCTGATTTAATAATAACTGGACTTTTAAATTTAAAAGATCCTTCTGTCGTTAGACAGATTATTAAAAATTTTCTAAATGGTTATCAAAAATCAATAAAAAAGAGAAATGATATTGAATTGAAAAAAATCTTATTAAAAAGTTCAAAATTTTTAGGTATGATCTTGCTGCATCGCTTAGTTGGAGAGAATAATCCAAATATTATACATATAGAAAATCAGGATTCAAAGAAAAAATTTATATCTAATTCAATTTTACTTCTTAAAAACAGTTATGATACACCGCTTGACTGCTTTGATGAAGTATTTAATGATTGGAAGATAGAGCCTAGGGATTGTAATTATTATGAAAAAGACGAATTTAGATATTTCTGAGTCTAGAATGAATGCATTGGTAACTAACTTTATGAAAAAAGAAACAGATGACTCAGAAATGATAAATTTTTTACTTAAAATAACTGAACATGGATTAACTGTATATGAAACAGCATATCTAACTAAAGCAATGGCTAATTCGGGAAAGCTAATTAAATTGGGAGGCAGTAAAAAAAAAGTTGCAGACAATCCGAGCACCGGGGGTATTTTCACAAAAACCCCGATAATTGTATCTACCTTACTTTCATCTATCGGATTATGTGTACCAAAATTCTCAAGTTCTTCATTACCAACTACACGAGGCACAGCTGATATACTGAAAGCCATACCATTTTTTCGAACAACCCTCACTATTGATGAGCTTATACAAAATTGCCAAAAGATTGGTTTAAGTTTTATTGAACCAACGAAGGATATTTGTCCGGCAGATATGGAGATATATCGGTTAAGAAAAAAGATACGCTCGATTTATGATAACCCTGGGCCAATGAGAAATAAACATTTACTTGTAAGCAGTATTTTGAGTAAAAAATTGGCAATCGGTTGCCAATATGTGATAGTGGATATCAAGGTAGGTCCAGGGTGTAATGTAGAGAATCTAAAAAATGCTATAGAATTGGGTAAATTATTTGTGGAGGTAGGACTCAATGTAGGCATCGATGCTATCTGTATTGTCACCAATGAGCAACAGCCTCAAGGTAGAGCGTTCGGTCTAAATTTGGCTATAATGGAAATAATCAATGTCCTAAATGGGGGATGTGATCAATCTGAGGATATATTTCAAATATCTCTAGAAATTGCCTCGAACATTCTCGTTCGGACCAAAATTGCTACGACATTAGAAGAAGCGAACAACAAAATAATCTCTTTAATCAACAATAAAACAGCCATTAATAAATTTAAAGAAATGGTAGAACAACAAGGAGGAGACATAAAATATATAAACAAGGAAAGGTCGTTTAAATTAGCGAACACTGCTCCTGTTTTATCTCCCCTGAATGGATATGTAAAGAGTATAAAAACAATAGATATTGATAAAGTGAGCAAAAGAATTATAATACAAAAAGATGAAACTTCTATTCTCAAAAAGGATTATAGTACAGGTCTGTATTTAAATAAAAAGGTGGGGGAAAGGGTATCTATAGGAGAGCCTATAGCAACGATATATTTAGACGATCGCAGCGAGGTAGAAAGAATAAAACGTCTCATAACGAAAGCTTATAGATTTTCAAAAGAAAAAACAAATGGTCAAAAATATATTCTTGGAATAATTTCCAAAGAGCGGACTGAAATATTCTAATCGTCCGTGGAGAAAAGATCAGGGAACAAGTGTTGTGAAGCTAAGAGAGATGTATTAATACAGCTTTTCCATTGCAATTCATTTTCTTGTACAGGAGAAATATGACGTAAGGCGTCAATACTCATAGCTGTAATTCCTATGAGAAGTTCCTTGAACAGTTTATCTTTACCGTCTGTTTCGTAGTCGTTTAAAGATTTTAGTGTAAATCCTAGAAAATCTGAGAAAGATTTAGATCCGCTATTAACATTATTAAATACTTTTTTCGTACATATGCCTATAAATGTCATGGTTGTCGAGAGAAGGAAACCTAGATACTTTTTCTGATAATATTTAAAATTTTTGGTGATTTCATTAATTGTGCTCTCCATCTTCAGGTTATTAATTTTGAATGAACTAGATAACCATTCAAAGAAATATTCATCTACGATTTTATACTCCCTTTCGTTTAGTTCTTCTGTTACAGCACTCTTTTTTATTTCCAATATCAACTTCCCAAAATCCAAGGCAATGGGTGCATCCTTATCAAGAACGGCCTTTTCATGATCAATATAATATAATTTAATTGCATCATCATATGTAGAGATCAATACATTTCTTGCATTGAGATCACCAAAAATGTGACCCATATGGTATTTTTCCTCACGCTTTCTAAGTCTATCCCATATTTCTATTAGTGTTTTTTTCTTTCTTTTTATGTGTATATCCAAGAAGTCCATAGTGATATCTTTGAATTTACGATTGGGTAGGATTTCTTCGTACTTAATTAATTTTGTTGTTTTTGCAACCTTTTTCACTTGTGATTTTGGATCTCTCCCAAATTTACCCTTATATAGATTCGAAATAGAGTTTCCTAAATGGCATATAATTTTATGTTGGGTCCATATAACCTTGGATAAATCCTTCTCATCTTTGATTTCATTAATATAATACATATTTTCAAATGTTTTAGGCGCTAAATCTTCGTTTCTAAACTTTGATAATATATCTTGCTCACTGTCATCTTCTTCATCTTTGATGAGATCTGTATTTTGGATAAGAGATATTAAGATGCCTGCATAGTCGTCTTTACTTATTTTTTGTTTGTAATTTGCAGTATTATAGTCACTTTGTTTTATACTGTTGTTATTGTCTATTTTATTCATCTTCTTTAATTCTATGTTGATATCTATTTTGTTCTTCTCGTCGATGCCGATTTTTATCACATATATCTCATGTAGAATCCTATTTCCCTCTCCTTTCTTGGAATAAAACGAGACTAGAGTGTAGTAAGTACTTGTACCAGAAAAGGCTGAAATTCTGCGAAGGCATACGTAAATTGGAAGATTCCAATTAACTTTTACTTCTTCATTTTTAGCCTTAGCCTTTAATTCCTTCAACACTAATTCTCTTACAATATCCTTCTCCTTTGTGCTCAGATTGTTTTCCTCAACATATGTGGAACCGAATACAAACATTCGTTCAAGAAAGACATCTTCGTACTTATTTTGCCAAGTATCCCAGAGATCATTATCTAAATTCAAATTTGAAGTATAGAATGGAAAATAGAACCGTAGATATCCCAGTTCAATAGTTGGTGGACATTCCTTGTATTGAGTTTGGAGATGATATACATTAGCGTTTAACTCATAACGTTTGTAAGGGGTGCTATTTCGAGGTTTATTAGAAACAAAACAATGACAATTATTGCAATATCCCTCATATCTTGGGATGGCAAGAAGCCTATAATCTATTTTGTTGATTAAGCTGAAGGAATCGAAATGGCACAAATCCTTTTCTGTAATAAACACATCTGTTAAAACCTGACTATTTAGATTTTCAACAATTCCTTCGAAGGAATAGGATGAAGCATAATCGTTTTTAAATTGCGATATAATTTTTTTTATGGCCTCTACACTTTCTGTTATTACCTCATTTTTTCTTCCTGATTCAATATCCTCATTATCATCAAGAGCAAAAAGTCCGAGAAAAGCAGAATCGTGAATTTGGTTTACATACTGTTTTGGAATTTTCTCATACATTTTTATAAGATTTCGATACTGGTCTCCAATAGTGTCTTTTGAAAAATTATCAAATTCTCTAAAATATTTATAATTTTTTTCAATTAAATTATCTAATCCATCTTTAATACAACTCAAATTTCTTTTTATGATATCGAAAGAGCGCAATTTTTCATCATCCTTTTTATATACGGTCCACAATAACATCGGAAGTGCAAGATCCAAAGTTTTATGAGAAAATTCAATCTTATAGGGACGGGAAATATCGTTATCAAAATAGTCGATATATTTTTTTTTCAATTGAAGTTTCTTTAAAAATTGGCGATAAATATGACCGAAAATAATCACTCCATCCTTTTTAGCTTCCCCAGACAGGTCTGTTAAATTTCCCGTGGGTTTCTCTGTAGGCATCCATTTCAAAATTCCTTGGTCATTGGAGGTACTTCTACAAATGGGATTATTTGCACTGATAAAATTAGAAATAGTCCGGATTTTACTTTGTCCCGACCAATTCAATTCATCAGGAATGTTTATGACAATTTTATTCTCACAATCGGGCGATATACTAATGGAAAATTTTGAATCTAAGAAACAACCCAAACAACTTAAAAAAATAATAGGATTTACATTAATTTTTAATTTACTACCGTTAAGTGTGTATCTCAGAGTTTGGAGTTTTCCTTTAGGAAGTTCATAAATCACTGAATCTCCATCTTTTATCTCAATCCCATATTGAGACAGCCCATCTGTTATAATCCAAAAGGTAGCATCATCGTTCTTATGGACCTCCGCGTTATTTGAAAAAATAACAATTTTCGAAAATTCTTTTATTATTTTAGGACTGATTTTCCCCTCTTTCAAAAATTTTTGATATTGCTTTTCTAGTATCCCCTGAGGGTTCATATCAAAAGAAATGGATATATCCAAACTGCTTAAAAATTTTCCAAATCCATGAATATCCTGTTCCAAGATTTCGAAAAAAATCTCGACACTGTCCTTTTTACCCAATTTTAAAGGATAAACGAGAATAAATAACAAAGACGATATTTCGTCCCAGACTTCTTTCTTGACGAAGTTTGCGACTTGTTGTTGTGGATATGCTATCTGGAGTTCATTACCGCCTTTTTCGTGGTCGGTTTCATTACAAATCTTAACTATTTTTTCTTTGAGTTCATCATGAGACATTGATAAGAATATGGTGTAACTCCTGTCTGTCATTTTGAAGAGGGAACCAACAATTCTTAGATTCCTAAAGTTATCGCCAAAATTGGTAGGACCATGATATATCTCCATTTCTCTTTCGCTAAATTTTGGTGGCGGGCCCCCCCTGGATAAAGAATATGAATTTAAAATCAAATTCAAATCGTCAGGGCGTGTTTCACAAAGATACGGTGCCGATTCGGAAGGGAGGTGGATATCACAGCTCGGTACGGGCTCTATTGGAGCGAAAATAATCTCTGATTCTCCCAATACATTGTACCCAAACCAATTCTCGTGCCGATCCCCACCTGTCTTTCTTGTCGTGAGCAAGGGAGTTTCTGGTTCATTCATCTTTTTCCTTGCGTTGGACATGGCTACTCCTAGCGGTTCTTTTTTCCAAAAAACTTCTTCAAAAAAGGCCAGTGCCATTTCGTGCGCTCGCTGAGGATCTGGGTGTCCTATCGGGAACGCCAACGCAGTATGTCTAGGTTTTCCAAAATAAGTGCTTACATTAAACGGTTTGAAAGCGGAATCAAGAGCATCATCTATACTAACGGAATCAAGGTCATTATCTTTAATAAAATCCAGCCAGGGATTTTTTATGCAGGCATTAATAAATAGCAATTTTACGCCGTAATTTTTTACTGCACTAATTATAGAATTTAAGTCAAATTTAATTGATTGCCTGAGCTTAATATCGACGAAATTATCTTCGTCGTCGTTGCATCCGAAAGCATAAATAATTGAACTCTTTGTAAGGATCCTAGAAATATCTTCGTAGTTGCCTTTTACCATACATTTATTTTTCTTCAGAATCTCATAGAGAATTTCGTCATCTTCCTTTATTTTGAGTTTCTCGGTTTCAATTTTGTTATCATCTTCATATGGTAGGTAAATCTTAAGATTTTTGATATCTATCCCACCAAATAGAAATACCCTAGCAAGGTCACAAAAAATTGGTGAAAGCTTATGTTCTATTCGAACTTTATCCATTTCCAATAAACTTTTTTTCTCGCTATTAATTTCACCGTTTACAAAATTATTAAAATTACAAGCATTTTCTCCTAACAAAATAAAAACTGATATATTAGGATTTTTAATAGGAATATTTGCGGGAGTTTGTTGAGATGGGAGAACTTGTATAACCGGCATTTCAAATTTAAACGATTTTTGAAGAGTTCCTGGGGGGATTAAAATATTATTTGAAATTAATAAAAAATTTTCTCCTTTAATCTTCATTAATTTGGGTAATCCGTCAGGGGAAGAAGGAATTGAAATATTATCGAACAGTATGGTTTTAAACGCAAAACACATATCTTGGAAATTCTGCTGTTTTTCCGATCCTTTCCAATATTCAAGAAATTTTTTTATATCATTCTTGTCGTACATAATTGGCAAAGTAATAGAGGAGTCCTTTATCATGCCGAGTATCCAGTTATTTTTATTGGGTAATTTTACAAAATATGTTCCCCCAAGCATTCATTATCACTCTACTGCCCAACCTTATGGCTTACAGTTCAACAAATTGTAAATTAATCTATTTTTCGTGTGATATAATTGATATTCCTGACTTATGGGTTAGACAAAAAAATCAAATGACAAAAAAATGGAAAAACGAAAATTTATAAATACTAAAAACATAGAAGGTTACATGAAACAGATTACAGCTAAAAAAGCCGAACAATTATCTAACCTGTTTGGAATTGCAGCAGATCCAAAAAAGATACTATTATTAGAAGCTATTTATGTGGGGAAGAGCATATATGCATTTTCCCAAAAATCAAATATACCAAGATCCACAGTGCAATCACATTTGAAAACTGCACTCAATTGCGGATTGGTGGCAAAAGGAGACGAAGGTTTCTATCTTACACCTGTTGGGCAATCATTTCTGTCTTTCCTAAGAAGGGCATATGAATGCTTCGCCGATTTATACAAGGATTATTTGAGCATAAAATCCGAATTGAATTCTTTATCCACAGTTTCTGTTGATATACTCCCTCATCTGTCGATAGAAGTTAATGGGAATACAAAAAAGGTAATTGAACGTATAAATCTTCTGAAAAGAAAGGAATCCGAACTTGAATTAGAATTAATAAGGAGATTGGAAGATTATGCCAAGTAAGGACAATTGGATAAATAAGAAGCTTCAACCGAAACAGATTCCATGGGTTATCGATCGAGACAAGGTAGTGTTGTTAATGATGGCACTTCAAAACGATTTTGTAATACCTAGTGGAAAATTGGCTATCCCCGAAGCTCATGAGCAAATACCCAGGATAAAAAAGATGTTAAACGAATGTAGAGAGATGAACATACCCGTTATTCATGTTATTCAAGAGTTTAAACAGGGAATAAACATCACTCCCCGACTCTTTGAGATAATTCCCTCTTTAGCATCCGATGGGTTGAAAGAAGGGTCAAAAGGCGCAAAAATTTATTCTGAATTTTCTCCTTTGCCAGGTGAACCCATCATTCAAAAGATGGTATACAGTGGTTTCTATATGACACAATTAGATTCCGCTATAAGATCCGTCAATAGAGATACAATTATTCTATGTGGAACGGTAACTAATGTTTGTATATTAGCAACAGCTTTTGAAGGATTTTTTAAAGGCTTTAAGATCCTTGTTGCAGAAGATTTATGTTCTTCTTGGAATAAAAATCTACATCACGCTTCTATTGAGATTATAAAAAGTGTTATTGGGAGAGTAATGTCTTCTGAAAACATCATTGATATCTTTAAAAAGGGTCGGGAGAAAAATTTATAGGAGGTGAATTAGGTGGCATGGAAACAAATAGTAGTTAGAAAAGATAGTCCTATTAGGATGTATAATATTACTCCGGTAGGAATAACTAACAAATTAAATATTTTCGACCACCCCGTTCTCAAGGATGTCAAGTTTGATAAAAGAGTGGCCGATCATAATGGTGGTTTCCATGTAAATCTTGAACAAGTGTTTGATTTTATGAATGCTTTGATTACAGTTTCGAAGACACATCCTAATTTTTTCCAAGAAATAGCGAACCGATATGAAGCATATGGAAAAAAATGGTTAGAATGGTTGGAGAAATTTCGAGATAAAGACTTTAAATCTTATTCCATGAATGACCTTTACGAAAAGTGTAAAACCTTTTTTACTATGTATAGAAATTATACACCTATAATGTTTGTACCCTTCGCGGTGGAACTTAGATACAAAGAGGAATATCCCAAATTTTTAGAGATGATGAAATCTTCAATAAAGAGAATTATTACAAAAAAATTAAACGACGAGAGTGGGCTTCACCTCTTTTATCAATCTGGATTTATAAAGTTACAGGAAGACTCTACTTTAATGTCGACTATCAAAGACATTATCGAAACACCATCTGGAAGAACTTTCGCTGAGAATAAAAGAGAAAGCCAACTAAAAATTGCGATAAAAATATCCAAATCAAATCTACAATCGGTTCCCAATAAGATTTCAGAAATACATAATGAAGAGATAAGAAACGAAGTGCTTTCTTCTTATGATGAATTTAAATGGTTGAAACAATGGGGTTATCCACCTCACTTTAGACCTTACGAAGAAGAAGAATATATCAAAGAGATTTGGAAATTAGTACCCACTGCATCCTTGGAGATCAAAAAGATTGAAGACAGGACCATGACCCTACTAAAAATGAAAGACACCCTCTTGAAGGAATTGAACCTTGAAGAGAAGGATCTATATCTTATTAACGACATTTCACATTATAACTTTTTTAGAACTTGGCGAATGGAGGTGTTAATTAAGGCTCAGTTCCTTTCGGTCCCATTATTAAAGGAGGTGGAGAAGAGAATTAAACTTAAAACCGACGAAATTTTCTTCATGTCGCCCCCTGAAATTTTGAAATTGATTAAAGATGGTAAAATTCCAGATGATCTTCAAAAAAGAAGGAAATTGTGGTTTTTACAAGCAGAACCCAAAGATTCGTTCGTTTATTCTGGAGAAAAAGGGGAATATCTATACGATAAATTCATTTCAATTATGGATTTCCGTGAGAATGCAAAAAGCATCTATATTCCAGATTCTTTATATGTAGGAGGAAAAGGTGCATCGTTGTTCAGGCTAGTTGAAGAAAAACTAAAGATCCCGCCATATTTTATCGTGTCCTGCGAGGCTTTCTCTCACCTATTATCCCAACCTGAAGTTGCCAAAGAATTTAAACATCTAAAAACCGTGTTAGAGAAACTATCTACATCTGAAGAAGATTTCAAAAAAATAGAAGAACTAAGTGATAAAATTTTTATGAAAAGTAAAATTCCCGGTGCAGTCTTAGATGGAATAAATGAGGCGCTAAAAGAGATTCCCGGAGAAAAATTTGCAGTAAGAAGTTCGGCTTCGGTTGAAGATTCAGAGAAACAAAGTTGGGCAGGACGGTTTAAGACCCATACTTTTATTACCAAAGAGGATTTAATCGATGCGATAATAGATATTTGGAAAAGTATTTTTTCTCCGCCAGCTATTAGATATGCAAAGGAGAATCAAATAGATTTAACAAAAGTTCGAATGGCTGTAATAGTTCAAACCATGATCGAGCCGAGATTTTCGGGAGTAGTCAACACCTCGTATTCCAAGGAGAGTCCTAACCTCTTAGAATTAGAAATGGTTCACGGAGAAGGTGAGGGATTAGTTTCAGGGGAGATATCTCCATCTACTCTAATCGTTGACAAATCCACCTTCGAAACTAAGAAAAAGATTGCCCTTATACAGAAACATGCATATATTTCTGGAAAGCTTGTAGAGCTGAAAAAAACTACTCCAGTGATTAAACTATTAAATAATTCTATCTTAAAGAGAATCATAGACTCATCAATTAAAATCGAGAAATTATTCGGAGCTCCTCAAGATATAGAATTTTGCATAGATGCTTCAAATAACCTATGGATACTTCAATCTAGACCAATAACCGGAATTTCAGCAGGAACAGTTGTTTCTAAAGCCGAAGGCACAAAAGAACTTAAAGGTCCAATTTTAGCCAGAGGATTATGCGGAAAAGTTAAAAAAGTCGTGATAGGAATAGCTAAGGTCCTTTCTTCCCCCTCCGAAGGCGATAAATTTAATGATGGCGAGATTCTAATAACAAGGGCTGCGACGCCAGAATGGGATAGCATTCTGTATAGGGCAAGTGCGGTTATTACAAACGAAGGCGGCTCAACCTGCCATGCAATAAGAGTCGCAAATGAACAGGGGTATCCTGCGATTGTTGGGACAGTTTCAGCAACATCTGCGATTAAATACGGCTCAAAGATAATCGTAGATACTTTATCTGATCCATTTGAAGGAAAGGTTAGGGGGGTAGTATGAATGACAAAAGATGTTACATTCAAATTTAAAGACCACCTTCTTTTTGGAAGAGTAGGTGGTCCACTTGAATCTGAGTGTGGAGTCATATTGCTTCATGGTCTAACAAATAGCATAGATGACTGTCCAAATCTCTCTAGAACAGAACAGGCTTTATGGAAGATAGGCATTCCTACGTTCGCGTTTGATTTCTACGGAAGTGGAAAAAGTTCCGGGCAAATGTCAGAAAAAACATTTACAATCATGAAGGAAAATGTAATGGATGCAATTCAATTTTTCAAGATCCAACAAAAGATTAAAAAAATCGGATTATGGGGAAGGAGCATAGGCGGTTCTCTTGGAATATTAGCATATGATGATACGATTGTCAATTCCGTTGCTCTTTTATCTACTCCTATTTTTCTAGTACGAGATTTTTCCAAGTTCAAGAAATTGGCCATAAAACAAGCGGAACTAGAAAAGACCGGAAAAAGTTTAGCAGGGACCGGCAAGTACAAAGGAGCCTTCAATTTGAACATGGACTTTTTTCGAGAATTACCAGAAATAGAATCTTTAATCAAATCCCAATTAAAGAAAATGGATCACGTATTGATTCTGGCCACGGACCCTGACGAAAAAGTCCCAATCGATAACGCAAAGGCAATGTGTGAGATATTGGCTGATAAATGCAAGATGAAGATATTCTACAATACGAACCATGCTTATAAAGGGGTGGAAGAAGAAGCAATTAAACTAACAGTAGACTGGTTTAGTGAAACGTTATTATAACTCATTGAAATAAAAAAAATGCAAAATGAATATTTCAAAGGTGATCAAGAACTAGGATCATCAAATTTTAAAAATATTCCCATGCATAGATAATCAAAATACAACATCTTTTGGCATATTTAGAGTGATGAAATAACTGCCACCAACCCATTTTCTTTCCATGTTTATCAATCTGAGTTTAGAGAATTTTTCCATATAGTTCCTGAGCATCCTGTCGCCGAGCTGGCCGTCTGTTGACTTGTAAAACTTGTACAACTGAGGGTAGTATGTTCCCTTCTCTGGTATCAATCTCAGGATGAACCTCTCCCTTTTTGTAAGTTCATTGATTGTGCTAATCGCTTTTGTGTGCCTGGTCCTGTTAAGCATTTCCCTGATGTGTTTCACTCCCACTTTGGACTCGCCTAATTTTCTAGCACGTTCTCCAGCCCTCAATAAAGTCTCTCTTGCCACCCTTACATCGCCTTTTTTCTGGGCCGTAAACTCTGCCAGGTAGTCTACTGCTTCCTTGTCCACAACATCCTCGTGGAATGCACCTTCGACTCTTGCTTTGACTATTTCCCTCATCTGTTCCTTTGTATAAGGATTAAAAGAAATCTCTCTGAGCGGGTAGAGCCTGCTTTTTGTCCTCGGGTCTAAGTCCTTGAAAATGAACGGGTTGTTTGAAATGGCTATTATCTGGATGCGGCCATGGTCCCACCTTGCTCTCGTGAGGTCATATATAAGCTCGGTCTCCTCTAACTGGTCAACTTCATCCAGACATACAACGACCTTCGTTTTGCTCTTTTCTATCTCCTGGCGGAAAGAATCCAGGAGTTCGTCATATGCTATGCCCCTTCTCGAAGGCATCTTTCTGGTCGGTCTCTTCTCTTTGAAAAAATCAAGGAACATTGAGTAAAGTGCTCCCATTCTCGTGTTCTTGTTGAAGCAGTTTACATAGCAGGCCAGCGCATCCGTGTCTTCTTTCAAGCTCTTGAAAATGAACTTAATCGAGGCGGTCTTTCCGGTGCCAGGCGGGCCGCTAATAAGAATGTGGGTTGCTTTTCCCTCCAATGACTCATAAATAATCTGGCTTATCGTCTTTATCTCATTCATCCTGTTTGGCATATGGTCAGGTAGATAATCAGGCGATAAAACTTCCTTATGTTTAAAAATCGGGTCTTTACAATGACCGTCCATTATCTCACCTCAGGTTCAAAAATGGCAGTTTCTTCCATATGTTTTGAGTGCCCACTGTGCGGTCATTGTCTCTTATTCATATCCCATAGTTGTTACCTGATAATAGTTAAAAACTTAACTTTAAATACCTAAGCATTTTAAGCCATTATTTACCTGGTTTTGTGAGCTCATTCAGCGTTTTTGCCCATTCCGGCATCTGGTCCCAAACCTCTTTATCCTCGATTTTTGGTTCTTGGCTAACTTTCATTTTGAACTGGTGGCCTTTCTCACACTTGAAAACCTTGTTTTCTTTGTTTCCCAGCTCCGGCTGGATAAAAGCAAACTCCCCGCACATCGGGCATTTATGGAATACTGCCATATCTGAGATTTGTGGTTCTAATAATACAACCATTGGGAGAGAGTGGATTGCAAAGTTAACAAAAAGATATTAAAAATAAGATTCCTCATGTCATTGAATTAGGCTACGAATTGTGGCCAAAGTGAAAAACATTATCCATTATAATTTTATTTCTTTCGTTTCAATCTTATATCTTTCTGCTTTTTCTGCTACATCCTTTGAAATCTTCTGGGAAGCTAAAATCGCTCTTACTTCGTTTTCTTTTCTATTATGCTCAAAACTCATTAATGAGCGGTACTTCATGCATTGTTCTGAGCCAATGTGATTGTTTTTTCCGCATTCTGGTTCAACTTCCACAACAACAAATCTACCAAATTGATCTTGTAAGAGTATATCAACACGATCACCTGTTTCAAAAATATGCTCCTTCTTTATGAACCTCAAATTTGATTCATTTAAATAAATAGATGGATTACTTGCTATTAATTCTTTGATTTTTTTATGCATTTCACCTTCAGGAATTGTAATATCAGGAGCATGTAAGGAGATATTGCGTTTTTCTTTCAGTTTTTTATTTTCGTTTTCATTATCCTTTTTGAAATAATTTAATAATTCTTGGTATTCTTTACTTGAAATCTCTTTTACTCCTGAATGTTTTATTCCAAAACCTCTGAGACTGTAGTCCTTATCATATCCAAGTATTTGATTGACTTTTTCTCTCGGGACGAATCCATGAGAATTTATAGTTTTTGTATTTGCACAGTAACGCCACCATATTTTTGATCCATCATCATATTTAATCGGCTCAGAATCTTCCACTTCATATGGTTTAGTATAAATCTCTGCGAGAACTACAATACCTTCCATGCCTATACGACGATTGATAATTTTCTTTCCTCCGTCAATCGTCTTCTCTATTTCAGACCTGCCTGTTTTTGTCTCATATATGAAAACTAAGTCACCTTTACACATTCCTGAAACAGATTTTTCTCTACCATCAGGGACATGAACATCTTCATGGACTTCATTCTTGTCAGTATCAGTTCTATGTGGCCAATGTGTTGTTATCCAATATCGCATATGTGATTTGTTATACGAAACTAATCTATATCCTTGTCTATTCCTATTTAACTATGAAATCTTTTCCTAAATACTTCTTAACAAATTCTTTTGCTACAACAATAAATGTCCTTGCGCTCGCTATTTTTGGTTCTGCTAAAGCATGGATTGTTCTATTTCTTATATCTATACATTCACGGATTTTTGGAACATCATCTTTTGAAATGATATCTAATTTTGATAAATATTCTAGCATTTTACCCATAGATAAACGCTCAGGTCTATGCCCATATGCAAAGTCAGCAATCCGATCTTCATTTCGATAAATTAGCTCCCTTAGAGCATGCTCAAAATATATACTCGTTTCAACTATTGCAGCTCTAGTATTACCTTGCTGCAGAAGTTTTTCAGCATTAACAAGCCTCTTTTTCCCTAAAATTTCCTGAAGTATAGCTACTAAATTGTCTTTTGCTCTCGTAATTTTATCTCTACTACTATCATAAAATACAACCCGAAAGGCTTTCAAATCAAAAGGAATTTTTTCTTCACTTTGTGTTAACAATATTGTAGGTTTGCCAAGTGTATGAGCAATACCTACCTCATAAAGAACATTTGGATTTGTACCTGTAACATCAGCGATACATATTACAGACTGATATATAGCAGCTTTAATCTGCTCGGTTATAACTCCTGGCGAATAAATATCATCAGCACGTAGAACTTTCAAACCAAGAGTTTCAGCAGCTGGTTTTATTATCTGGTGATATACTGGTTCATATTCTGGACTGAAGGACATAATCACAAAACACAAACTAGATGAACCAGCTAAAATGGAAGCACTGTCTTTTATTTTAAATGATTTTAGTAATATATCTTCTTCAAGAGGTTCAAAAACTTCTGGTCGAAGTACACGAATTCTGGTGGCTTCATGACTTCCCATATACGTTTGTATTTCTTGGAAAAATTCTATCAGAACATCAGCTTTTGATTTCCTTCGGTTCGTTTTTAGATTTATTGTATGCAAATTTGATTGAAGCAATTTTTCAATATCTGAAGGAGTTGAATTAAATTGAACTATGTATGCTATTCGTTCAAATTTACCAAGACGTGAACGGATAACTTCTTTTATGTGTTGGAAGTTGGGATCCGAAAAACTATATCCAATAAATAATCCCGTTCTAGTAATAAGCATAGCAGACAAGTGTGTGGCTATTACAGGATAATTTTCAAGATATCGATTAAAATCCTCTTCTGTAACAATAATGTGCTCTTCATGTCTTAAATCACCGTGCATTTTAACAATGCTTGTGGTTAAGGGCCCCCCATGAAAAGGTATTTGATATTCTCCAACAAGTGATCGAAAAGGTTTTTTGATTTCTTGATATGAGTATTCAAGGAGTAAATCAAAATTAGTAGTATAAACGGTTTCGAATGAAAGAGAAGCAAATTTACGGTGTACTTCTCCGGGTTCGATTTCATCAATGTGAAGGGCATGACGAATTGATTCGATCAACTGGACTCGACCAAAACGATTCTCATATATAGAAGCAATTTGGAGTGGAGGCAAATTTGGATCTATATTTCCTTCTTTTATCCATATTTCTACAAGTCCTCTCCAATCAGGTATATTTATACCTTCGGGAACATGACAATTAAGTGAAAATCCGGCACCAATAAATGGTAAACATTTACCCATTGTAATATCATCTAACAACGGTTTTGGAATTTTCATTTTATCACTCAAATTTTCTTTTGCTGATTTCGGATAACTCTTTTTAAATGAAATTATTACTCCTCATTTATTCATCCAAACTGGATTTAAAATGAAATTTTCTCTGTTTAACCATAAATATTATGAGTGTTGATGTTAAAAATCTTTCATAGAATGAGCAGCAATCTAAATTGAAATCCACTCTCTGTTTCCCTTAATGCCTGTTGTTGCCGAATTCTATTTGTGGAATTTATGTTTAGCAGTCTCTGGGCTTGGAATATAACAGATGTTTTGCCCAAGGTTTCATCTAACTTGGGGAATGGAAATAACTGGATGCTTTATGTTTTTGCGGCATTGATTTTTGGCATAATAATTGGCGGCATGATGAGGGGCGTTGCTAAGCTGGTCCTTGGTGTTGTGATGCTCTCTGGTTTTGTCGTATTGATTTTGATGCTGTTACAGAAACAGGATATCCTTTCCACGATCGCATCCGTTGTTTTTGGGATAATAAAGTCTGAATTGTAGAAGCGCCTCTGTCACTATCTTAGTATCTTCATACTTATCAAGGCATTTTTGAAAATCCACTATAGTTTCATCAATAGATTGAACTATTATTTTCGATTCCTTCTCAATGTCCAATCTTTCAACCTCCATTTTTTAAGGATACAGCCTTTTTAAATAGTTAAATATCGTTTATAAATTTTGGTTAGTAGGGTACATGACCCGCAAAATCTGTGGTGTAAACAAGACAGATAATTCTATTTGACTCAGATGATATACTTCCAAAATATAATAAATATCGACAAGAGTTATATAATCGATATATCTTTCTAATTTAAGACTGAAAAGAAGATAATGGGGGAAATACGGACGGTTGAACTTGATGAAAAGGATTGGCTTGATTCGACATTAACTTTATCTAATTCATATTCTACGTACTATCGTTTTTTCTTAGCATCAACATTCACATTTTTTTTGATTTCACTTACTTCTCTTAGTATTGCTATTAATATTGCTTTATCTGCTGAAATTCATGTTGAAGCTCTTTACATTCTCGGGTATGCATCACTTATTGGAGGATTTATTTTTGCCATTCTTGCAACATTTTTGTTAATAAAGAATCGTAATATGACTCAGCTATATTTTGACATATTATGTAATAAAATAAAAGGAAGAAGTGAAAAAGAGAAAGTGAATAAAATCTATGAAAGATATCTATCTATTGTGAAGCCAAAGAAAAATATCCATAATTTCAGAGAATCAAAAGATATATTACAAAAAATAAAGAATTATAAAAACTACAAACGTATACTGAAGAAATCCTTGGGAACCATTTTTGTTGTTCTAGCTATTATCTTATTTATATTTGCGGTTTTAAAACATTCTGAAGAATACCCTGAATTTGGTTCATATCAAGTCAGTGACAGAGAATATTTTAAGATATACATTGATGGCGAACAAATCGGAAAATTATCTATGTATGGTCATCTTATATCTGAAAATGGCATATTTGCTGCGGGCTTACCAATACAATTTAATGGTTTTGCAAATTTTTCTTTAAATGAGAATGTAAATTATGATCAAGAAATTACATTTCAATTTTGGTATCAACATATTGATCTGCCTCTATGGGCAAAAAAACCAGATCATACATTACCTTCTTTTTCAATTAAACCCAATGAAGTAAAACAAATAAACGAAATATTTGAATTCCCTGCTGAAGGAGTCTATAAACATATTTTATTAAATAGATCTATAATAGGTGAAGCAATTGAGGGAGAAAATCTTACTTATGCATATTTTAATGGAAGGGAGGTCAGCCTTCAAATCAAAAATAGCAAAATTCTTTGGGAGACAAATAAAAATTTATTAGTTTTTACTTTGGTGATTGGAGTTTTTTCTTCGGTGTTGGTGGCAGAATTATTTTTCAGAAAAGATTAAATCAAGATCCTGAAAACTAGAGATTTTTAGTATCCTGCTAGGTATTGCAGATAAAATCTAATCATTTTTATGATTAAAGACCGTTTTCTCCTGATAAACACAATTAGGATCTAATCATAGCCTCCTGATTTTGTTTATTATAGTTCAAACTGTTAAGATTATTAAAACTACTTCTTTGCAACTTTGAAGAAAATAGTATTTATAAAGAAATAGGAGTTAAGACTTTTTATGGAAGAAGTAAGGGACAAAGTATATGATTGGTGTTTGGAACTTGTCAATGGAGGTAAAATACTACAAGGTATCTTTTTGATGTTAGCTACTTGGAATTTTGCCTATTTTAGATATCATATGAAAGAGTTTCAATTAAAAGACTTTGAAAAAACGCTTAATGAATGTAACTTTTATTATTTTAAGAGTTTAAAATTTGAAGAAGCTGATTTGGATGACGAAGAGATCAAGCAGAATATGATAAAGATATATGAAGATTTGTCGGATTTTAAGGGAATTAGATTTGTTGGGGCAACAAAGATAAGGCATCTGATGTGTCCACATTTTTTTGTTATGTGGGATACTGCAATAAGGAAACATTACAAATGCGGAACTTCACCAAAAGAATATCACAAATTTATGAAAGAAATGCAAAGGAAATATAAAGAACGGGAATTTGAAGAATTGGAGAAAGGAGTAGTCATACCAAGAGCAATTGATCTTTATAACATAACTCACTTTCCCCCATCTTAATTCCAACATGAGATTGGTTAGTTTCATATGATCTATAGAGTCAAGTTGAGCTGTTGCCAGCTCGCCCTGCTCTCATAGACCGTACATACGAATCTCCCGTATACGGCCTTCTCCGTTAGAGCCCCTTTACAGGGAGTGAGGTTTAATCAGAGTCATAAGGGAAGCAAGTTTATACCCTGCTTCTAAGATATATTTTGGAATTCTCATTCTTGCATAACCTGATTTCTTCCTTTCAATGAAAGTTCTAACTCTTGTCCTTATCCAACAGTCCAATCTTTCAAAAAGTCTTTTAACGTTTCCGATTTTGAAATAGTTACCCCAGCCTCGAATTACACTATTGAGTCTACCTACCATCACCCGGGGTTTAACTGGTTGTTTCCGCCATGTAAACACACCCTTACTGTTTCTTTGAATTTCTTAATAGCTTTCTTTCTAGGAGTTACAAATAGTTTACCACCCGCTCTCTTGAATTTAAATCCCAGAAATCCAAAGCTCCCCATGTTTATATTCACTATCTTCGTCTTTGTCCTGTTCAACCGTAGCTTTAACCCTGTCAGAATCTCTTCCACTTGTTTCATTGTTCTTTCCGCTTTATCTCTTGTCTTACAGAGAACCACAAAATCATCTGCGTACCTTACTAAACGCACACTGTCTATCTTGGTCACCTGTTTATCCATCTCATGCAAATAGATATTTGCTAATAATGGAGAAGCAACGCCGCCCTGTGGAGTTCCCACATATGTTTCTTCTTGTTTACCCTTGTTCATTACACCTGCTTTAAGCCATGATTCTATAAGGTCCAATACTTTTCCATCGCTGATTTCCTCTGATACCAAGCCCATTAGTAATTTATGGTCTACAGAATCAAAGAATTTTTCCACATCTGCATCGATGACCCATGTGTAACCCTGTTCTATGTATTTCCTGATTTGCTTCACTGCTTGATGAGCATTTTTGTCAGGTCGATACCCATAACTGCAGTCAAGAAATTTCATTTCAAATATCGTTTCAACAACATTCTTTGTTGCTTGTTGTAGAATTCTATCTTTCACCGTTGGTATACCTAGTGGTCTGAGCTTACCGTTTCCTTTAGGAATATATTTCCGTAACACTGGCATTGCCTCGTAATCACTGTTCTTCACTGCTCTCTGAATTTCCTTGAGATATAGGTCACATTGTTTCTGGAAGTCACATATACTCTGTTTATCTATCCCTGCGCAACCCTTATTGGATTTGACCTTTCTCCAGGCATCTCTCAGGTTATTCATGTTGTATATCTTGTCTATCAACTGGAAAAATTATCAAAATGGGCATCTTGGAAAGGGTATATGTTATTTTTTGATAGAAGTAATGAATTTAATGAAAAAGATATTGGCTTGGATAAAAATGGAAACATAGTAAAAAAGACTGATCTGAAGCATGGGAACTTTGATAGAAAATTAAAGTTAAAGGATTTTATGATTGACTGCATGAAGAAGGTTTCAGAAAAAAAGGAAGGAGATATTGAGTTTTATTATATGGGGATACCAAAGTCCGATTCAGAGAAGAAAGGACAAATCTATCAATATGTTAACGGGATCTTGAAAAGGGATGAAAGGTTTTGAAAAAAAGAAAAAAGAGGGATAGTTTACCGCTGCTCTTCTGGCACAAAAATAATAGGTCCAAATACTACCGCATCTTCTGCTGTTATTGAATTCATATCATCCACAGTCATGGTTACGTCCATACCAACTCCTAGTCCGATGATAAAATCAGATTTTACCTCGACTTCTTCTCCTGGCGAAATTTCAGGAATTGTACCAACCGTTGACTTACCAAACAATATTATACCTAGACCACCTGTTATATCGATTTTATAGCTTACGTTTTGATGGCTTTTACCATGGGTTTCTTTGATAACTCCTTTGACATTGAATAAACTCACTCCTGGTTGTATTTTAGGTTCAAAACTGCATCCTGCTTCGCATGCTGAAACTTGGGTCCAATGTCCAACGAAGTCTTCATAACCTCCAACGGGCGGATCTTCAAACCAGACTGACTGGTATGTGACAATCCAATCAGTTTTCTTCACATCGGGTATTTCGAAAGATACCGACTGACTTACATTAAGCAATGTATCATCTGGTATCCCTGAAGGTAGAAAATCCTCCGGTGGCATAGTCTCCCTATCCATATCCTCTAGGGGTATTTCCTCATCAAAGACGAGATACCCAACTTCGCTGATGACCGAATCTACTTCCATGGCATTAATGACTTCTACTTGTAATATTTGTGTTTCAGGATCGTAACTATAACTAGATGAAACACTTGGTACGTCACTCTCTTCACTATCATTCGTCCAGTACTCGCGAACGATTAGGGTATGGTCTTTTTTGTTGGCGGGGATACATCCAAAATGGGGCCAACTACAATTTTCTATGGGATCACCATAGAATTTTACTGTAGTCTCATTTTTTTCTTCGTCGTATGAAACTGTTACTCCTCCATTTTTAAAAGGATTAATGGTCTCATTTGGACCTGTCGGCATGTCACTATAGTTACCCTTCAGCACAATCTCATAATTATTCTGCGGATCTGGAAGATATTGATGCGGATCTACGTTTATTTTATAGGATGAACAAGAGGGTAACGTTGTGATTACGAACATGACCATTAATAGGAATACACACCATTTTTTTCCTATCATGCTTTTTTCACCTCTTTTTTAAATCCCAGCAAGGTAGGGATCTTTAATTTATTCCGCCTTGCCCGTCATCTATCGCAAATTATATACATTATTTTCTCTGATATACTCATCTTTATTCGCTATAAAATGTGCTCCTAAAAAAACATAACAATTATAGCGATACTTACCTCTCCCATTGCAAAATATTAATTTCTACCTTACCTCCCCCAAACAAATGTTTGGAATATAAATATGTAATATAATGATTTTATTTAATTATTTCTTTAACAATTGTTAATTGCAACACTCATCATATATAGCAATATTTACAGTGCTGATTTCATTTTAAACAAAATTAATAAGAACAATTGAGAGGGTCTAGCTTAGGGAGGAAGGAAAGGATGAAAAAGTAGGTTATCCTAAAAATTCATACTAACTTCCGACTAGACCCCTAATATCATATTGTATTTTCTATGATAAATATTTTTCGATACAAAAGTATTAATTGAAGGTTAAAAAAAGATAAAAAGGTTTGGAAAAACTTTCACACTTATTCATATTTATATTCTGACTAGTCCATTTTCTAACACAATTTGCCAATCTGTTGGATTGCTATTTTTATCTAAAATAGTCTCATTTACAGACGATAAATTAACTTTATCTGAATAGTTTTTGTCAGTGTAATGAACAATTTTCTTGTTACTATTTTTCTCTACTGTTATTTTTATAGATCCTGTATAACTTGTTAAGGCAACGGGTTTTTTCGCTGATTTTTCATATTTTTTAAAAGTCGCAGCGCCGATAACGTCAGGTAGATGATGGCTATACTCTGGATTAGATGAAACAATTACGAAACCTGGATCAAGGCGTTCCAATCTTTCAAGCTGTGTTCCTCTACAGCTTCCATGGTGAGCAGCTTTAAGAATATCACAACTATGGGAGAGCATACCTTCCCGGTCGAAATGAGACCAGTTTTCCATCTGTGCATCAGCAGCAAATACCATCTTGAATTTTTTCCAAGTAAGTCTAGCCATAACAGATAGGTGATTTGGATTAAGTTCATTAGCTTGTTCCAAATCCTCTAGAATACAATTTGAAGGACCTATTAACTCCAAGAATGCTAGACTCTTATCGAGGATAGGATTATCTGGATCTGATACATCTATAGTTCCGTCAGGACAAATACGGTTGTATCCCGAAATAAAATGCAATGGAATGTCAGACGCCTCGGCACGATTTATTATATTCAGATATTGAGGTCCTCCTGGACAACTCTCACACCAATAAGGAGCCAGATTTATCGCAGAGACTTTATAAGCCGATAAAAGCCGATTTGCTGCACTGTAATGATCTTTATGTGGATGAGTGATAATCAACTCTTCGATTTCTTCTTTATTTGTTGCATTTTCAGCTCTTGGTGGTAGGCCAAGTTGAGAAAGAAGGTTAACAAGTTTATCTGGTGCAACTGCATCAATAATAATTACTTTTCCTTTTGGAGTAACGATAATTGAAGTATCTGCCTGTCCTACATTTAAAACGAAAACTCTCAGTTTATCATCAGCATTGAAGGGCATACCTATTTACCACCTTTCCTTTGTCTTTGCAGTCTATACAGCGCTTCTAATGGCTCATCTCCTTTAGTCATCTTTGCTTTGAATAACCGATCTATATCTTTTATAAAAGCAATGGATCTACGTCTATGAGGACGGCGATGTGGTTTTATTACCATATCATCTAATTTTTTTGAAAATCCTCTTGTTAAACTCCTTTTTTCTTTCAGAACTGTTTTGGCATCGAATTTTCTTATTGTCTTCAGCTCCCTTAATTCTAGCTTAGGTACTTGTTTAGATAATCTATCAAGGTTTTTACTGTTAATATACCCTAATGTTTTAATCATCTTTTTTTCTCTTAAATACTCATAGGCAAGAAGGAGGCTTTTCGGTTCACCTTTTAGTTTTAGTTCATATTTTTCATAAAAATATTTTAATTCTTCATCCGTTATTTCGATTTCCAGACCGTCAGGATAATCTGTTAGAATATTTTTATCGACTCTGTTTTTATCTACCATCTTTTTTAATTCTTCATATGGTATCCAGCACATAAGCTGATCAGGTTCATTTCGAGAGGCAGGGTAATAAACAATCTTTTTTGGAGTTTTTATTGTCATATTCAATTCCTTTTCCATTTTTATTTTTCTGTTCCCTCTTTTTGAAAAGTAGAAAAACGGAAATTTCAATGTCATAATTTAATATAAATCTTTGGAGTTATGATACAGGTTTCGTAGGTGACAGATAAAATCATTAAAAAATTATGTGTAAACCATACTATAAATGAAATAAATATAACAATAGAAAGATTAGTAAATTTTTACAAGATTTAATGTATCACGTAAAAATGAATTTGTTTGAACGTTATCAAGTTGACATATCGAATATGTTTTACTAAGATTATGAGCTGTATTTCATTTATATAATATTTATTTGTATCATTATTTTTTATATCTTTTTAAACAAAATGAGCCATAAAATTTGTAGTACAACACCAATAGCTATTAATCCTCCGCCCCATAATGCAAATTGGCTATAGACGGGCGAAAGTAGCAAGAGAAGAATTCCTCCACATATACATGCCATAGCTGGATGTTTTGCAATAAACTTAAATGACGCTTCAATTCCCATTTATAATCCTCCAGATAATTTAAATCTGGCTTCTTGGCTTAAAGTTTTTCCAAATATAGGCGTAAAATACAGGTAAAAATAAATGGAACAGTTATAACAAACTGATATGTATCACTTATATTTTGTTATCCAAAGCTTCGTTCATCCTTTCAGGCTCGCTTAATAAAGATATATAACTTTAAATTTTATTAAATAATCTTTTTTTCCTTTAAAAGAATAATCGCTCCAATTATAATCAGAAAGAGTGATATAAAGATACCAATAATAAATGTTATAAAATCAAAAGTTGATCTAATTAGAAAAAGAAAGAATAAAATTACTCCACCTATTGCTATTAGATCTAGACCTACTCCTCCTATTTTGTGAATATAAGCTAAACCTTGCATAAATTTTTTTGCTATATCTCCAGCATCTGATTGTTTCTGATAACTAGTTCTCTTCCTCCTATCTGATCTCTTTTTAGACATGTAATGTAACCCTCAGGATATAGTAAATTTTCAAATTAGTCTTACAAAATATTAGTAAGTAGTTATTAAATATTATGAAAATATAAGCGTAAAATACTAGTAAATTTAGTGGTAATAAGCAGTAATATTCTAGCTCTCGTTTAAATGATAACTTTTTAGACCGATCTTCTCTCCGCTAATTTTACATCTTCTTTCTTAACAGTCTTTCTCTTAGCATGTCTGGCTAGATCTATCGCTTCTTTAGATATATCTCTACATATATCTTCCAATATATCTGCCATAGTGATAATAGCCTCCATGCTTACTCGTTCCACTCCAACATTCCTCATAATTCTTTCAACCGATGCAAGCGGTAACACGCTCATTTTTTAACACCTTCATTTTGTTTTTTCAATAATTAGTCGTTTGTTTCTCTGATCAATTATTATCTTGACTGTTTCTCTTATTTTGAAAGGATAGGAACTGTCTCTAGCTATATCTGTTGGTATATAGATAAAATGTTTATCATAAAGCTTCTTTCCAGTTTTAGTCGGTCTATTAATAAATCTTCCTTCTCCTTCAAGCATATTGTAACCCTAATCTGGTGTTACAATTATTTTTTAAAAGAAGATTTCCGAGCACCAATTTGGTATCACAAATTTTATTAATAGATAACTAATTTTAACTAAGGGAAGTGAATGAAAAAACACTTAGAAATAGTTGGAATAACGCTGGTGTTGTTAGTTGTTAGCTTAAGTGGATGTACAGAAGAAAGTGGAGGAAATATAAACAAATTTGTTGGGACATGGACATCTCTTGGTAATGATTTTTACATTGATATCATGGTTCTTTACTCTGATGGACTGGCAAAAATCACTAATCATGGTTCCACTCAGGACTACAATCATCCTGCCGCATGGGAGGTTAAAGATGATAAACTTGTTATTAATCAGACAGATTCTGAATTAATTTACACTTTTAGTTATAGTTTCTCCAATGATGAGACACTGGTTTTGATCCAAGAAATTGATGACCGAACCTTTGGTCCATATACCTATAAAAAATCGTAATATGAATAATTAGGAGGTAAAAAGAAATGCCAATATTCAAATATGGGGGACATACCTTTGAGATTAGAATAACTCCAAGTGGAGAAGAAACGGTCTTGTATGATGGAGAACCAGTTTCATCCAAGATGACAAGGTTTGGAGGAACTCATGAGTTTTCTGTTAAAGAAGGAGAAGAAACAGTTTCCTACATAGTAAAGGTTCAACTTAAAGGTGGAAAAATACTTGGAACCATGTTTGGTACATCACCTAAGGTCACTGTCTTTAGAAATGGACAAAATATCTATACATCCTAAAGAACTATATCTTTTATGACCTTTTTTTTAAAAATAAGAAAAGCGAGGATTGTGTTTTGTCCCGCTTTTTTTTAATTTCTGATTATTTACTTCAATTGTGCTTAACTTGTTGATACAGTAAACTGATAACTATCCTCCATCAAACTCTGATCATCACAAACCAATACGTCACCATCCGGATCACAGAAAGCAGCATAAATACGATAAGTTCCAGTTCCAAAGTTATTAATCAAATATGTCGTGTTCACATTGCCATTGAAAACCGTATCAAGGCCAAATTGCTCACTACTATTAATCGTTCTAGGAGAGGTCTCATTAATTGTATCATTGACAACATCCCAAGAAATAGACATATTAGTAATGTTAAGATATTGAACTTGAACCAACAAATAACCCTTGATACTAGTAGAACCTGTATTTTCTATTTTAGACTCATAACCAGTATAGAACTTATATACACTACTCTCAGTAAAACTAGAACCATCAGATACATTAACCTTCCAATACCACCACTGACCATTCACTGTAGCATTAGAAAAGGTTTGATGATACGTTCCATTACTCACACTAGTATTTGTACCGAAAACCTGCCAGCTGCCACTACTGTTACTCAACCAGGTAATATTCAGATTGTCACCCTCAGGATCAGACACAGTAATATTTAAAACAGGAGTAAGAGAAACACCAATACTACCACTAGCAGGAACAGGATTTGAAACACCAGGCACCGAAGAATAAATCACCCGAATCTCCACTTTAGAGCAATACAATGTAAAAGGAAACATACCAAGCTCAGCTTCCACATCACAATCCAAATCTGCAACATCACTCCAGCTCCAACTCTCAGGAGCATTATTATCATCAGTTATATCAAACCATGACGACCAACCTGGAGCAGTAGTAGCATCATAGTGATAATCACTACCATCAACAGTTCCACCAAACACAGGTCTTAAAATAATATCACGCTGATTAGTTGCATAATACCCATAAGCTCTCAGCTCCACTTTAGATATAGGACCAATGTCTGTCCCAGGGCATGAATTACCAGTACACTCCTCAACATCACGATCTAAGGTGGTAGATGCATATGTAGACGTGTTCCCATCAACCATATAACTTGGATTTGTAGCCCATGCATTCTCCTGAGAGCTAGAAGTTAAATTGTTAAAATAATATTTAGCAGTCTTAACCGATTCCCCGTAGACATCAAAGATAGTCATCGGTGTAGGGATTCCTCCAAACTCCAGATAGTTAGTGCCAGCTCCACTCTCAGTAGAAGTGATACTAATATTGATATATCTGCCAATAGTATCAGTGATGTCAACTTCCGCCCAGCTGGTTGTATCCTGCCAAGTAGTAATACCTGAATACACAGCAGTTCCCCAGTTATCGGGATCATCACTTATATAGATATCAACAGAAGTCGGATCATTAAAGGTATTTGAACGTCCACGGATTTTCTTAATATTATAAGTACCATCAAGATCAATGATAACCCAATGGTTTTCATTACACAAATGCGCCCATATATCATTCCCATCCAGCGCACCAGATGGACTTAAGGGACCATCATAACCACAGCAGGAAAGATAATTATCACCATCTACACCAAGCCAATCATCACTATCAAGCCAGTTCAACTCTATATATTTCTCCTGATCCGCTGCAAGAGTACCAATCCTGATGAATAAGGTTACAGGAGCATTATACTGACCCTCTCTGCTTTTCACCCTCAGGAGATAATCCAAACTATGATCCCATTTAAGATAAAGAGTTCTCCTGAAAAACTCACTCTCATTATGACCTTCAAGATAAAATGTTGTATTATAATCCATATCATCATAGGAAGTACTAAGGGTTTGATTCAGATTATAACTAATCCAATCAGTACCATTAAAAAGCCTGATCGAATCATTCATAAACGTGTTTGCTATTTTAATATCTTTAATCTCCCAGCCAAAGGCAAGCGTATATGGAATCGCATCACCAAGATTCTTAATGTAAGGAATAACCGTAAGATCATCATCATCCACACCGAGATGATAACGAATAGCAAGACGGAAATCATAACCACCATAGTTTAGATCCTTCCATAATGTCGCATTCACAAAAGTCTCATCATCTGAATCAATATTTTTGTTGAAACTACTGAGTTCATCCGTACGATAAATAAGATTCCACTGATTATTATTGTAATAACCAAGCATCAACACATTACGAGACCAGTACTCATTATAATGATTTGTAAGCTGTATACCACTAGATGTGTTGAAATAATAACTATTATATTTGTTCCATATGTTTAAAACCTTACCATCATCTAACATCTCATAACCAATTGATGGCTGTGATCCAGGTGGATCAGTGATATTAATTGTTTCATTGTTTTCAAACAAGTCTTTTATTGTACATATAGAAATAGTTGCATTTGCAGACACATTGAAATTATGACCTGAACTAGTGCTACTCCCACCATAATTATCAACCGCCCAGATTGAATAGTCATATTGCCCAGCATTCCATGTATCAGAGAAAACATATTCATATGTAGTATTTCCCGTGTTATTCATAGTAAAATTACTAAAGGAATCATCAGGATGATAAATGTTAAGATAAACAGCATCGATACCCGAAGAATCATCATTTATATCAGCACTTATGGTAACGTTAGAGCCGAATCCAACCATGCTAGAACTGCTCGTAACATTTGTTATATTAGGCAGTTGATTAGGTGTGTAACTACAGTATATGGAGTATAATTTACTTTCATTGGTGAAATTTGCAGGATCCGGTGGGTTCCCATAGGTTTCATTATCATATCGTCCTTGCATGCTACCCGTAGAATCATAATATAAGGAAGTGTTTTCTCCCCAACATACCAAAACATATTCAGTGTCTTTAACAAGAAGAGGATTAGAACCATTAAAATCAAATGTTATCCATTCCCCCCCTGATACTGTATCAAATGCTAATTCCACGGTAGTTCCAATCAAAGTTGAATCATTTTCTCTGTATATCATACATTTAGATTTGTTACCTGAAACATTTGAGGGAACATAGACATATGCTGTAATATTCTCAGCATATCCATATTCTTCAGCTGTAAAAACAGAACCACTGATCCTATTACTAACATTCTGACTTAAATTACCAATATTAGTATATCCAAGAATATGAGATACATTGAAACTATATCCAGAAGAACTATTGAGATACACTGCTTGCATGTCATCAACCCATATAGTATAATTAAACCGTCCTTCAAACAAGGTATCAGAAAACACATACTCATAAGTGGTATTATCATCCGAGGTCATTGTAAAGTTATAAGAGGTATTATTTGGATATTCAATATTTACTTTGACAATATCTGAAACACTCTCATTATAAACTGGAACATCTGTTACATTTGCCCTGATAGTAACATTTGTACCATATGGAACAATAGTTATATCATTATAAACAGAACATATCTCAGGGATCGAATCAATACGCACAACCTTACAGGATGTGTTTGTATTAGACATATTATCAACAACAGTTAAACTAACGTTATAAACTCCATCAACAGCAAATACATGGCTAACATTCTGGTCATAAGATATGTTACCATCATCGAAAGCCCATGTCCAATTAACAATATCATAATATCCCATAGACGTATCATTGAAATAAACCTGCTCATTTGGTTCAGCCCACCATCCTTCTGGATTCATCGAAAAATTAGATCTTAAAATTACTACTTGGATTACTTCTGAGACATTAAAAGTATCATTGTCATTATCAGTTATATTAAAAGTAATCGTATAGTTCTCACTTTCGTTAATATCAGTATAAACATACGAGGAATTTTGTGTAAAATTTGTAGCTCCTCTACCTGCACCATAATCCCAAGTGAAATCATAAGGGCTACTTCCATCTTTAGCCTGACCGCAACTGTAAATGTTTTGACCTACTACAAAAACCTTTTTTCCAGAGTTTGACATACCATAATTTCCAGTTAAAAACAGATTATAGCTAAAACTTATTGGCAAAGAATCCGATAAATTCCATTCACTCTCATAACCCGAAGTATCCTTGGCTTTAACCTTAACGATATATTTACCTTTTTCATTCCATGCATGTGTAATACCAAATTCTGGAACTGTTTCTCCAGACTCATATGGACCAATCCAGTCACTCCCTTGACCGTCTCCTTTCCAATCACACCATTCGAATAAATAATAAACCTCATCACCTTCAGGATCATCTGTAGTAACATAGAATGTACAACCATCGCCTGGTTTCCCACCAGATGGCCCAGATATAGTTGGTGGATTCGGAGGTTGATTCGGAGCGGTTGTGAAGTTGTAATATTCTCTTGTCCAATGACTCTCATCATCGGTTGTATTTACATACCATGTATAACTCGTGTTACGATCTAAATTATCTATATCACAGGTTTTCCGACCATCATCAGAATCATCATAAACAGTGATACTACCAATATCCGGAACTGTATCAATGCTCCAATCAAAACTATCATCATCAGGATCAACAATAGAAACATTTAACTCTTCAATATCTACAACTGATACAAATGAACTTTTATTGACTGGAATCGGACCAGAAACAACAGGAGGAGTTGTCGTGGTGAAATGCCAAATCTCTGACTGATTCATATTATTCTGACTATCCCATGCTATAATCCTCCAATAATAGGTGGCATACTCATCAAGAGTCCCGGGATCATAGGTTGTCCCACTCTGGTTACTTGAAACTTTCACATCAGGAGTTGGGTCATTTGCTTCGAAATACACATCATAAGAAATCGTATCACCAGGATCATTGCAGGACCAGCTTAAATCCGGATTAATCCCAATGTTAGCTGATCCATCAATAGGGCTTGGCTCATATGGTTTATCAGGAGGATCATTTCCTGCAGAGTTATCTTCAATAACCCATTTACGATCATAACCCATATTCCCAGATGTATCACTAACTATTCCCAGAAGATGATGAATCCCTTCTTCACTCCACTCCCAATTTACTGTATCCCACGCCCATACTTTTGTATCCTCTTCAATATAATTTGTAGTATAAAATCGTTCAATACCATTGACGAATACTTGAAATTTTTGATATTTATCATTGTCTATTCCCTCTAATCTAAGCTGGAATGTATCTTTGATCTTGCTTCCATTCGAGATATCAAGGATACTTGCCGTTGGTGGATCAGTATCAACTTTTTGAGTCCAATATTCATGAGGTAAATAGGTTTCACTTTCATCTTCAACTGTAGTTGCAAGAAGAGTACCAAAAAGACAATCTCTCCAAACATAAGTTGTAATATCATCCTTACTGCCTGTAATATAATTAGTATCAACAAGTTTTATTGATGCAGTTTCTTGTTGTGTCACATCAAATCTAGTTTTTCTTCCCCACTCAAATATTGCACCTATGTATGCTCGATCATCTGAAGTATTAATGACTTCATAACCTAAAATTTGAGCAGCCTCAGCAGATATACTCATACTTATCCCCTGTGAGTAAGACCTAAAATGTGTCATGGTTTCTTCATGAGTAATAGGAGAATCACCTGAATCAAAGTTTTTTGGAAAATAGCCAGCTACTGGTTTAACAAATGGACGTTCTATCGGACTAATAAAGTTATCACGACCCATATTCCAACCTAATATCCAATTTTCTTTAATCGGTCCGTAATCTTTTTTTACACCCTCTTCACTAAGCCATCTTGCTGTTCCTCCAAAAAATCCATATTGAAGTACCGGAGTCTCAATTATTTTTTTATTAGTGTTAATTTTTAAAGTACGTTTAAACAATCTATAGCGAAGATGCCAATCCTCAATCAAATATCTATCTCCATAACCAGGACCAAGGTAAGATTTATCATCGCTGCCTTCCGACTGAAAACTATCAGTTACACTATATGCTACAGAAACGACTCCTGAAGTAGACCAAGTTACTGTAGCTTCTCCACTAAAATCTCCCCATAAATCATCACTTGTTTCCCATTTGGTATACAAACCTACGTTTAGATACGATGATAACTCAAACGTTACACTATTTGTTTCACTGAAATAAGTATAACTACCATCTCCACTTGGATCATGAAGGATACAATAAACAATAGGTAAAACATTATATTCCCCATCATTATCTTCGTCAATATTCGAACCATCTGTAAATTCATATGTATCCTTGTAATAAAAAACCTGTTTCTTACCTGCTACTACTACTTGCCCTCCATCATCTGAAATCGAAACATGTGTATTTTTAGTACTGCCACAAACAGATTCAGTCCATATAGGAGTACTATTATCTTTCCAGAAAAGATACAATTTATTGTTAGTTCCGGAACCCTCACCTACACATGAAAAATAATGTCCTCCTTTAGATATTGATACCGAACGAAAAGCCTTGACAGTAGAGTCAGAATAATTCCAAATTGGTGTAGAAAAACTATTATCAAAAAGATAAACATTACTATCAATGCTTCCAGCAACTGAGTAAATACCATTACCGGACATTGAAACAGAGCAAATAAACTGATCTCCCTCATATATCCATAGGGGATCTTTACTTTCCTTCTCGTATAGATAAACATTTCCAATCCCATTTCCAGCAATGATTCTCCCACCATTATTAGATATAGATACCGAACGAATATAAGCACCTGTAGAATCCTTCCAATTAGGTTCTAATTTACCTGTTTTGAAAAGATAAACTTTCCCACTTGTATCCCCAGCGGCAAAATATACACCATTTCCTGACATGGAAACCGATCGAACAGGAAAATCTGTAGAATATTTCAATTTCAGTAGGGTATCATGTCTATTTATCAAATATATTCCTGTATCCGCTCCAACAACTGTAAACTCCCCATCATCTGAAATAGAAAGCGAATGAATTTTAGCATTCGGTATTCGATATGTCCTCCATGGAGTAAATTTTATATCATCCCTGTTGAATATTTTTACATGTCCTTTATTATTACCAGCTGCAATAAAATGACCATCTTTTGAAATCGCTACCGCTGTGACACTATCATCCATTTTACCAGTCTTAATTGGCTCCTTTCCTTCATTATTTTTGAATAGCAATACATTCTTATTATTGTATATATCACTATGTCCAGCTACCGTATATTTTCCATCTGCTGAAATAGCGACAGAATTGAAATTTTCATCACTATTGTGCACCCATTCATCTTTATGTTCTAACCCTCCTCCTGAGCCCTTGCTGAATTCAACAAAAGGTATCATATTTCCCAAAAAAACCAATGTAATCAATGTCACGGTTAGAATATTCCATCTTTTTTTCTTTTTAAAAATATTAAACTTTCCCATTATTTTTACCTCCTTAAAAAAACTGATGCCAATTAATGAAAGGTAGCTTAAATAAATAACCGGAAATTAGTGGTAAATTAAAAGTAAAATAGATGAATAATAACAATAAGTAAAATTATAATGGCTATGTATTTTTCAATATTATACTGGTTATATTAAATCAACTGTGAAAAATATTCCTCAGGATTTTTTCTATATAAATATAGTTATCGTGGACATTAAATTATACATCATCAAAGAATCATCATCTAGATATCATTATTATGTTTATATGTAAAATCACTATCTTCAAATTTTAATAATATAATGGATTAGAGAAAAAAATGGTTTTATATTCAAAATCGAGTTACTTCATATAAACTCAATCTTTATATGAAATACATCTTATTTCTAAACATTTATATAACATGATAAATATAGTAAATCTAAAAATGTTATACTATACAACCTCGGATTTAAGATTGGTAAGAGTGTTAAATCATGGAAAATAATGTATATGGAAAAATTATGATTCTTTTCTTAATATTATTGTTTATTAATGGATTTACCCTGTTGTCAGAAGGAGAATCAATAAACTTCTCTTTTTTAGGTAACAATGAATCCTCTAATTTTAATATAAATGGTAAGATCCTATACGTTGGAGGAGAAGGGTCTGGTAATTACAGTAATATACAAGATGCAATAGACAATGCAACATTTGGTGATACCGTATTTGTTTTTAGTAATGAGTATCATGAAAATGTTATCATTAACAAAACAATAAATATTATAGGTGAAAAAAGAGAAACAACCATTATCAATGCTGATTTCCAAGGAGACGTTGTTAATATTTCTGCAGATAATATAATAATTACTGGTTTCTCCTTTGTTGATAGCCAACGTTCAAATTACTATGGAGCAGGTATAAGGATTTCATCAGGCAATAATATAATTATTTCTAATAATCAAATAATTAATAATTTCTATGGATTGTATATGTTTAATTCCTCAAATAATACTATATTTAACAATTTAATACAGTTAAATCTTGCAAGGGGAATTAGATTAGAAATGTCATCTAATAACAGTATTTCCAATAATAGTGTCATTGATGAAGGGGGTATTTCATTATATGATTCCTGTAACAATGAACTAAGAGACAATGAAATAAAAGATAGTTATGTAGGCGTTTATTTAGAACGCTCTTGTAACAATAGTATCAGCAATAATTTTATTAATAGAATTGTATGGCCCGGAGTTTCTGTATATGAAAAATCTTGTAATAACAATATTACTAGTAACACGATTATAAATAATAAGGATTATGGCATTCATCTTTATTCTTCTCATAATACTATTACTAAAAACATAATTAAAAATAATGATAGAGCAGGTATTGCAATGGGAGGTTCATCAAACGTTATATCAGAAAATATAATCTCAAATAATAATGATTCAGGTGGTATCCATTTTAGCGGTTCATTTAATACAATTAAAAAGAACACAATTACTAAAAATAATGAATATGGTATAAGATTGAGTGAGGGTTCATATAATTTGATAACTGAAAATACGATTGAAGATAACTATATGGGCATTCGAATATACTATTCTTTTAATAATAGTGTAATAAGGAACAATTTCATAAACCAGGAAAAGAATGCTGATTGTCCTTTCAGTAGCACTATCTGGGATGATGGAAATCTTGGGAATTACTGGTCTGATTATATAGGTGAAGATAATGATGGTGATGGCATTGGTGATACACCAAAAAGTTTCGAAGAAGATAGCAATGAGGACAGGTATCCTTTGATGGTACCCTATGGACCAAACACAAGTATAATGATAGCATCACCACGTGAGGGGTATATTTATATTAGGAATATTAGACTCAAACCTTATTCCTCAAATATAGTATTTGGTAATATCAAAATCAAAGCCAGCGCAGCAAACTATTTGAATAATACGGTTCAGGTGGATAAGGTTGAGTTTTATGTAGATGGGAGGTTACGATGGGTTGACAGAACAGCACCTTATAGTTGGAGATGGAGATTAAGCTCGCATATTAAACATAATCATATTATATCTGTTACTGTGTATGATTCATATGGTAATACAGCATTTGATGAGCAACAGGTATGGAGGTTTTTTTAATCTAAACAAATCACCTATTAATTTTCTATTATCACAATTAAAAAAGTTTGAGGAAGAAAGAAAAAAATATTTTCTATATGCAATGAGATGATCTCAGAAATCATGTCGAGGTTGAAATTAATAGAGTGAAATTATTAGATATTGATTAAACCATTATTATGGATTTCTATTAATGGAAAAAAATTAAGATAAAAAGAACTTCAATCGAGATAACTGAAAGTTTTAGATGGGTTTGTTCTATTTTCCTTGAAATTTCCAGTTTAATAAGTTGAATAAATTTTTTTAAAATATATTTAATAATCTTCAAACAAAACATCCTTTGGCATATTCAGTGTGGTGAAGTAACTCCTGCCCATATCTTTTTTATTAGTTTCTGGTGTAATTGGATTAAATGAAGTGATACTACAAACCTTTTGGAAAAAGATTTAAGAATAGCTTTATTATGATTATAACTAAGAATTAAGAGGAGTTAAAATGATAATTGATTTTCATACACATTTGGGGATATCGATGCCATGGGTGAAAGGCGAGGAATATTGTACCACTGGAGATGAACTTATTGAAGTAATGGATGAAAATAACATAGACAAAGCAGTGTGTTGCTCAAATCCTGTGGTGGGCGAGAGATATTCAATCGCAAATGATTATATTGCAAATGAGATTAAAAAATATCCTGATAGATTGTTTGGTTTTTGTAGAATTGATCCTAGATTGATCCTAGACCCTCAACTAAAAGAATATCGTGATCCCCCTCTTTGGAAGAAGGTCATGAAAAAATCTGAGGAAAATCCTGATATAGAAAGAATAGGATCAAGTTGGGTATTTAAAGAAATTAATCGATGTATAAAAAAGTTTAACTTCAAGGGTATAAAATTACACCCAGTAGTAGAAGCATTTGCTCCAGATAATCCAATATTTGAACTTATCTTTCAATTAGCAATAAATCTTGGTGTGCCAGTTCAGATTCATTGCGATCGAGTATGTAATTTCACAGGTAATCCACGAAGGATTTTGGAATTAGCTAAAAATTTTCCTGATCTAAAAATATGTGCCATACATCTTTATGCCGAGGATACAATAAAAATTTTATCCCAAGAAAAGGAAAAGATTAAGAATATTTATATAGAAATATCAGAAGTTGCAAAAGGTAGATTGATTAAAAAAGCTATCAAGGAGTTTGGTGATGACAGAGTTATTTTCGGATCAGATTATCCCTTTGGAGATCCAAATATAATTTTGGCTATTCTCAAAGAATTGAAATTGGATGATGAGACATTAGAAAAAATTCTATCAAAAAATGCCTTAAGTCTGCTCGGTAAATAACATGACAAATCGGCTAACACAATTAATAACACGGTGTAAAAGATCTCACCTTACTTCTTCCAAATTCTATCTTGTAATATTTTTTTATCTCATTTCTATTACATAGTTGCCTGAAATCTATGATACATCAAACAAAACATCCTTCGGTGTATTTAGGGTGATGAAATAACTACTTCCAGTTCCTTTTCTCTCCAGATTTATCAGTTTCAACCTGGAAAACCTATTTACATAGTTCCTGAGCATCCTATCCCCAAGTCTGCCGTCAGTAGACCTGTAAAGCTGATATAATTCAGGGTAAAACGTGCCCTTTTTTGGAATCAATCTTAGGATAAATTTTTCCTGGTTGGATAACGCATTTATCACATTAATCGCTTTGGCATGCTTTGTCTTATTGAGAATTTCTTTTACATGATCGACACGCACTTTTTTGTCGCCTGAATTGTTGGCTAGTTCCCCTGCCCTGATTAGCGTCTCTCTTGCTACCCTGACATCACCTTTCCTTTCTGCTGTAAATTTCGCAAGATAATCTACAGCCTCTTTGTCTACTACATTTTCTTGAAATGCCGCCTCCACTCTGGCTTCAACTATCTCCTTCATCTGTTCTGTTGTATATGGGTTGAAAGAAATCTCCCTTAAGGGATAGAGCCTGCTCTTGGTT
>DAOVGR010000041.1 GCA_030672305.1 Thermoplasmatales archaeon
TTGAGCTGTGGTGTCGAATTTCGGCATAGCATTCGCTAACACGATCCATAAAAATTTCTCCTGGTGGTGTCTAGCTGCTGCTCATTTGGATCAATAAGAGCAGTGGCACCACCAAAAGTTATCTAATAAAAACAGGTTTTATTGTTGTTTCTCTGACCACCGGTCACCACTCACTTAGTTCACTATAGACCGGTGGAATTCTTTCTTTAAATATTATCTTTTTGATGGAAATATTAAAAGATGTAATGCTCTTATCGAGCTTAATAAAGCCGACATTATTGATAATAAAAAAGAGATCAAAAATAACTATGTCAACGCTTCAAATTATTTTAACAAGGCAGCAAATTCCTATAAAGTAATAAAAGATGATATTTTATTTAATTCTTGTAAAGGTCAATTTTATAAAATTAAAAGTATTATAAATATATTGGAATGGGAAGATAAAAAAGATATCTCTTTTCTTGATAAAGCATATAATAATATCATAAAAGCCAATGAATTTTTTAATAAATCATGGGAAGATAAGGAAAGTCAAACTTTTACATATTGTTTAACGTTTTTCATGAAAATTAAAAGAAATTTGGAAGCTGCCATTAAAGCTCCAGATGATCAAGACAGAATGTTAGTGTTGTCTGATATCGAGGGGGATTTTAGAGAACTAAATAAATTTTTTGAAATATCCAACCCCCAACAACAGGAAAGATATAAACGTGAGTTAAATTTTATTTTATCATATATTCCAATTGAAAAAGGAGTATCCATAGTACTTCAGGACATTCAAGAAGAAACAATAAATAGGATTTTACAATCTATTGGAATAAAAAATCATAAGCCAAGTATTAATGGTTATCTAAATGTCATTCCTGAGAGACCTACAGTTGGTGAAATATTTACAATTGAGTTAAAATTGATAAATAGTGGTAGGATTTCGGCATTTGATTTAGACATGGAATTATATTTCCCTAAAGATATCAAAGTAAAGGAGATATTAGAGATTAAAGTTAAGGAAATTAAGCCAGGCCCAGATCCTGCCATTTTGAAAACACATAAATTATCGGCCCAAAGAATAGGTCGGTATAAAATATATGGTAGAGGGATATTTAAGGATGTTTTAGGACGTGAATGGGCATTTTTAATTCAACCTTTTTCAATAAATATTCCATTTACAAAGGAGGAGAAAAAAAGAAAACCAGTTAAATCGACAGAGGAAGCATTTGAGCGTTATCTTAGAGGAGAATGAGTTAATGGATGAAGATAATCTTGGCAGATTTATTGGAAGTTTGATCCGTTATCAAGATAAGATGTCTACCGTTCAATTTTATTATGGATTGAGTTTTGCAGCTTTTACTGCGTATATTGGAATGATAAGCATTTTGATAATATCGGATCCATTTGATTTTAGAATTCTGTTTTTTTCCCCATTAATTTTAATTTCAATTGTATTTCTTTTTTACGGATTAATTAAGAGGAGAAAAGCTAGAGTATGGCTTCAAAATGCACTTGAAATTACTCAAAAAAATGAAGATAGAAATGACACCAGTTCAGAAGAATAAACATAAGAAATATATTAACTTATTGTGGTTGAATATGTTTAAAAAATAAATTAAGGATTATATTAATACTGTGAGTTCAGATATAACTCTTCATTGGAAATTGAGCATTTCAAATGGGGGTGAACAAAAATAGATCATCCGTTGCACAAGGTCATCGGAGATATGATTCAAGATAGTGAATTTCGAAATTGCAGTATAATAAAAGATTCTGCATGCGGTGGAAAACAGAATATACCATTGTTTTGTTCTACTGAGAAATCAAATCAAACAGAATACTGTAACGTTGATTTGTTAATATTACAGGATAATAAAATTCGGGTGATTATTGAAATCGAGGAGGCGGATATCAAGCCAACTCAAATTTGTGGAAAATTCCTTGCTTCAGCTTTGTCCTCTTATTTTATTCATAAAACTAAAAATGATGTTCCAATAGGGGTGGGTGATTCAGTAGCGTTCATTCAAATATTGGATACATCCAAATTAAAAGAGGATGAGACATCCAAAATAAATCAGGGGAAAAACATAGAAAAATCAATAACCAATACATTACCAATTAAAGGAAGTAAAATTAAAAAATATAAACTTCTTTATGGAAATGCCTCCGAATTCAAAACTAGAAATGGCAAAAAACGTGCCGAACTTTTAAGTTATATAACTGAATCATTAAAATGAATTCAATTTCGTAAGTAAAAAAGATGAGATTAGGTGGTAAAAATTTGGTAATAGATGAAATAAGGGATCTGAAACCAAAAGTTATCTCAGACCTACAAGAAAGGGGTTTCAATGTTGTAGATATAAATGGTATATTCGACCTCTACGTGGACATAGATATCGGTAAAGGTTATTTCATTGAACTAAAAGTAGCTAATACAAATTATAAGAAATGGGCAGATACAAAAGGAGCGAAGGGGCTTAACCTTACCAGCCAAACTTCAGCGATTAGAAGTTTGAATAACCTACCAACAATATTTGCCTGCGATGAAGATGATACGGATATCTGTTATCTAATTTTACCTCAAGAATTAAAACATCATATGGATAAAAAGAAAGAACAATCTGCAATACTCATAGGTGTAAAACATTTGAAGAGGAAATCATATAACGCCGCCTTAAATGAGCTTGTTGATTATCTAAATAATGGCTAATCCTGAAAAAACCTTGCTTTTTAGCACACTTGATTTTGGTTTAAATATTTTCGAAAGAAGAGTTAAAGTAATATGATAAGTTTGGATTAATTATAATTAAAAATTTAGATCGGGCTCCAGGTAATAGGATGATTATGATATGATCCCAAATAGATTATTATTTTATGGTCCTAAAGGATGCGGTAAGTCTCATTTCGCAAAAACTCTTTTTAGAGAATTAGATAAATTAGTATTAGGTTGGATAACAGTAGAATTGAAGAAATCTGCCATACTAAGAGACCCTAACAGGAATATAAAGGACGGATTTGAGAAAATAAAAGGGTTTGAGATTCAAGGAATTTTAATTGAAGATTTTGATATCTTGTTAGATGATCTTTCTGATTTCAAATCCGCTAGAATGAACCTATTAGAAAATATCAAAGCAATGGATAGTAAACAAATCTTAATTGCCACTACAAGAAATCCATCTGATATAAATGAAAAAATACTAGTAGATTTTGATGAAATTATACCTTTTTACTATCAAAGTAAAATTGATAGATTGGAAATATTAAGAGTTCATTCAAATATTATTAGAAATATTGAATTTGATGCAACAGTCAATCTGAATGAAATTGCCGAACAAACAGAATGGTTTTCGGGTAAAGAACTTGAGGATTTACTAGTATTAGCCCAAAGTAAAAATAGTTCAAATGTCCTAAGTAATGAAGATATTCAAGATGCCTTGGCAACGATTAGAGAAAGAATAAATGTGGAAAGTAGAATTGATGAGATGAAAAGATTGCTAGATTTTACTCTAAAGTTTTGTTCTCTAAAACCTGTACGAGAAGAAGTTATCAATCGTATTAAAAATCTGAAAATTGAATTTTCGGAAAAAGAAAAAATTGGTAAGTCAGATTGTGCAGATATCTTAGAGCTTAAACCAAATTTTTTTGGATTGGGAGTTAACTTAAATTCACTCATCAATAGATACAAGAAGAAGTATTATAAAAATTAAAGATTTTATAAAATACTATGAAATCTTATTATACCTCAAACAGAACATCCTTTGGCATATTTAACGTAATGAAGTAGCTGTTACCAATTCCTTTTCGTTCCATATTTATTAACTTCAACTTGGAAAATCTTTCTACATGGTTCCTGAGCATCCTATCCCCAAGTTTGCCGTCAGTTGACCTGTAAAGACGATATAATACAGGGTAAAACGTTCCCTCTTTTGGGATCAATCTTAGGATAAATTTTTCTTGGTTAGATAACGCATTTATCACGCTAATCACTTTGGCATGCCTTGTCTTATTGAGAATTTCTTTTACATGATCGACACGCACTTTTTTGTCGCCTGTATTGTTGGCTAGTTCCCCTGCTCTAATCAGAGTCTCTCTAGCTACCCTTACATCGCCTTTCTTTTCTGCTGTAAATTTTGCAAGATAATCTACAGCCTCTCTGTCTACAACGCTTTCTTGAAATGCGGCCTCCACTCTGGCTTCAACTATCTCCTTCATCTGCTCTTTTGTGTACGGGGTAAAAGATATCTCTCTTAATGGGTAAAGTCTGCTCTTGGTTCTCGGGTCGAGGTCCTTGAAAATGAGGGGATTGTTTGATATGCCGATAATCTGGATTCTTCCGTTTTCCCATCTGGTCCTTACGAGGTCATATAAAAGCTCTGTCTCCTCCAGCTGGTCGACCTCGTCCAGGCAAACCACGACCTTTGTGCAGCTTTTTTCCAGTTCTTGCTTAAAAGAATCTAGAAGCTCATCATAGGCTATACCCCTCCTTGACGGCATCTTCCGGGTGGGCCTTTTCTCTTTGAAAAAATCTAAAACCATTGAATATAATACTCCCATTTTTGTGGTTTTGTTGAAACAGTTTACGTAACAGAACAGTCCGTCGTATTCATGCTTCAATTCCCTGAAAATAAATTTTATGGATGCGGTCTTTCCGGTGCTTGGTTGGCCTGTAATAAGAATGTTGGTAACGTTTCCCTTGAGCGACTCGGTTATAATCCTGATTATGGTTTCTATCTCTTTCATACGGTTTGGCAGTCTCTCAGGTATAAAATCGGGTAACAGAACCTTCTTGTTCTTGAAAATGGAATCTGTGCAATGACCGGCCATTATATTCTTTCGCCTCCTGGTCAAAAATGGCAGTTTCTTCCATATGTCATTGGGCTCACGGAACGGTCATCGTCCCTTATCTATATCCCATTTTATTACCTTACAATAGTTAAAAAACCTTAAATTTAAATACTTAATCTTTTTATGCTCCGCATTTGCCGCTTTTGCTGATTTCGTGAAGCATTCGGGCCCATTTCGGCATATGGTCCCAGATATCCTGGCTTATGACTTTTTCTGGCTTTTCAACGGTTATTTCGAACTGGTGACCGTTTTCACACTTGAAAACTTTATTGTCATGGTTTGCCAGTTCCGGCTTTACAATTGCTTGTTCCCCGCACACTGGGCATTTACAAAATATTGCCATGGTTAAAACTTGGTGGATTTAAGATACAACCCTTAAGAGAGAGTGGATTGCAAATAAGAAACGGAAATTATATGCTTTTACTGATTAAATTTGAACCTAAATAATTTCTTCAAAACTCTTTCAATAACCTTTCGATAGTCTTCAATATCTTCATCATTAATATTCACAGAGGCTCTTTGATGAATAAGTTTACAACGTAAATCGTAATAATGTCTAATTTTCCCCCAATCACGATTACTAATATTCTTTCCCTTTGGATAATTTTTAACTTCGTTTTCTACTAGATGTCTACTTTTAAAAATCCTTAGCAAGTCAGCATCAGAATAATGATGTCCGGATTCTTTAACAAGATATTCTTTAAATGCGATCTCAAGAGTACTATCAAGAATGATGATAACAACCCGATTTTTTTCATCAAATTTCTTTTTATAAACAATGTCTGTAGCTATTATACCCCCTATAATTCCTTTAGTCCAAGGTTTACTGCTAAGAAGTGCCTTATTCTCTTGTTTTACTTTATCCTTGAACCTTGGTCTAGATAATGGTACTGGAGGTAAATGTAACCTTGAAACATCTCCAAAATCAATATTTCTTTCTTGAGTTACTCCTGAAGTATACTGAAAAATCTTATCAGGCCATTCACCTTCTAAAGCCCTTGATATTTTAGCATATTGTTTGACAATCTTCATCAACAACTCTTGTAGTTTTAAGAAGATTTTATGTTCATAGTAGATTCCTGACTTACTACTATTCCATGGCATGAGTTTTGCACTGCCCTCCAGAGATATTATAACTCGTATAAGAGAAATATTTGGATGAGGTTTACCTGCTAATCCAGTCCCGAATCCAACTTCAAAAGATTTTAACGCTCTTACTATCAACCTATTATTGCAATAAAAATAAACTCCATATTCCCCCGTTGCAGGACTTGACTCTTTTGATAAACCAGCAATTATCCTAACGTTTACATTACCCTCATCAGTTTCAATAACGCCTGAGTATTTTGTTGGTAAATAAGTAGGAGGATATGCCCAATTTTCGAATAATTCTGCTTCAATCAAATCACCATTTACATCAATTTCAAAGTTACCATCCATTATAAATTTCGCATATGTTGATTTTAAGTGTTCCTTTAAACGTTCAACCATATCATCAGTTATTTCATACCTCAAACTTTGTAATTTAAGTATTGTTGTCGATTGATCAATGTCATTTACCTTGTAATAAGGAAGAGTCCAATCATTATTCTCTTGGAGCCAATCATCATCAAATTCCACTAAGTATGTTAATTTATCTGTATATCTAGATTTAATTTTCACATCTAAAGCCAATGCAATAACTGCCCTCTTTGTGCCTACTCCAAATATTCCAATTATTTCACTATTTGGATCATTGCTAGTTTCACCAGGACTAATCACAATTTTAAGATCATCCTTCTTTATTCCACCAGAATTATCTTTTATTTGAATTGTTTGTTGGGTTGTATCAATATCAATCCCTACTTTTAACGCAGCAGACTTACCATTATTGATCCAATTATCTAATGCGTTATCTATAAGTTCACATATTGAGCGATTTAAATCATAATCTACAATGATAGCTAAGAAAAGCCTTTTGCCAGGTACTGCATCTAGTTCACCTGCAAGTTCTTTCACGATTGACCACCCATGAGTTTAAATTTTTCGTTCCATACACACTGAGATATATTAAAGATATAAAATTTTCCATTATTGATGGTTTTTTTGCTCTTCTACAAAGCTTTGAAAGATTACTGGAGTAATATATTTTTGCATATAACAACTATTATATGTTCAGGCAAACACATCAGATTTCTGTTTAAAATTCATTATTGAAATGTACTCTCTGTCTTCTTTAATCTCCTTTTTTGCTGATTTCTTTCTATGGCAATTATGAATAGCCCTTGGACTTGGAATATAACAGATATCGTGAATATTTCTTCTGATCTAGGAACTGGAGACAACTGGGTATTTTACGTTCTCATAGCACTGATTTTAGGCATACTCATAGGAGGGATGATAAAGGGTGCAACCAAACTGGTTCTCGGCATCATTATGTTTTCAGGGTTTGTTGTATTGGTCCTCATGATGATCCAGAGGCAGGACATTCTATCCATGATTGCTTCCGTTGTTTTTGGGATTATAATGCTGGCGCTGAGCTTTTTAGTCAAAGTTGGAAAGGCTTATCCCTTTCCCAAGCGGTGATTGTGTGAATTTAAAAGACTGGAAATACGGACTTCACAAACTCTCGCAGGATGAGATAAACTGCCTTGATTTTCCTGATGGTGTCCTTTTAGAAGTCTCCCCTTCAGACTCACCCCTTGACTCATTGGTTGAAATGCAGAAAGTTATCTACATGCTTCAACAGTATGCAAGGCGATTTTCATTTGAAATCTGGAAGGACAAATGCTTTGGCTTTCGTATTTTCAGCTCCACTGAGTCGTTAGACGATATGATAAAAAGTCAGCTAAAATCTGTTTACCCGCAGGCAGTTGTCAAGATGTCGAAAATAAGTGTCCCAAAGATAAACAAAAGGGAGTTTGTCTCAGCATGCTCCATTGTTCTATATGGCGCTGAATTAAATCTGAAATCCTCAGAGGAATTCCGTTTCGACCCACTTCGTCACATTCTTGAGGCGATGAACAAGGGCAATTCCAGGATGCTGTTACAGATTCTTTTTGAAAGAATAAGGAAGATTCCAAAGAGTAAAAGAATTGTATTGGCTCAGAAATATGGAGACACGCTGTTTTTCAGGGGAATTAGGATACCGGTTTTGAAATGCCTGATCAGGATATTTGCCGTTTCAGAGGATGGTTATAAAGCAAGGGAGAGTTGCGAAAATGTTGCTAGGGGTTTTTCAGTTTTTGATTCAGACAGATGCCAGTTGATTCCCAACATTGTATCTTACCCTCTGCTTAGGAATTCATACAGCGCTCTGGCCAGCATGGCAAGAAGAGAATTCCCACTGTTTTCTGACTGTTTTATGGCCAGCGTCCCTGAAATTGCTTCGATGGTTCATCTACCGGTCTGTGCTGAGAGCTGCGGTGTTGAATATTCAAAGCCGTCTTTGTCAAGTCTGCCATGGTGATTATTTTGGAAAGGCCAATTAAAATATGTCTGGGTGAAGTAACATCCAATAATGGTCAAGCTAAGAAGGTTTTTGTTAAAAATGATGACTTGTATCGCCACCAACTTGTTATAGGAGGAACAGGGAGCGGCAAAAGCACCTTGATAACAAACGAGATTCTGGATGCATTCAGGCAGGGGCTTTGCGTTTGGATCCTGGACCCGCATGGTGATTTGGCATATGACATTGTTGAGGCTATTTATCCTGAAGACTTGGGCAGGGTGCTTCTGTTTGACTTGTTGAAAGTTGGCTTTTCCTTGAATCCTTTTGAGCTGCCGGGATATCAGGACCTTACTCAGAGGGAAATAATTGTTGAAAGGATGATAGGCGAGATAGTCGGTTTTATGAAGAAAATGTATGGCGAGAAATATTGGGGACCCTCACTTAACCGGATATTCCAGGGTGCATTAAGAAGGCTGTATCGGAAAGACGACTCACCTACATTTGAGGAAATGCTTGACCTGGTGACAGAGAATCTGGACAAAGAGGAGTATAAGGATTTTTATGATGATTTGGACCGGCTGCCGAAAGGCCGAACTGATTCTGTAATAAACAAGCTTGAGCCGTTTGTCAAGAATGATTTGCTCAGGAAAATTTTCTGCCAGAAGGTTTCCACAATTGATGTCGAGAAATTGATGAAACCAAATACATTGGTTATTTGGAGACTACCAAAAGGAGAATTATCTGAATTAAATGCCGGACTTATTGGCTCGGCACTTATTACAAAAATATGGCTGAACATTGTTTCAAAAATCAGGGAGGATAGGAAACCAGTCTTTTTGGCAATAGATGAGTTCCAGAACTTTGCACATTTAGAAACTTTAGGAGATTTGATAACGGAGGGAAGGAAATACAAGATAGGTCTGCTGCTGGCTCATCAGCACACTAAACAGGTGCCCGAGAAACTGCTTGGTGATATTCTTGGCAATACAGCAACTAAGGTAATTTTCCGGGTCGGCCAAAGCGATGCAGGCATTATAGCAAACACATTTGATTTTAGAAACAGAGCAAAGGTATTACGTGTTTTAACATCTTTACCGGATGGAAAGGCTGTAGTTAAAATGAGAAGCGGTTTCGGAGAAAGACCAATCCCCCCTTTTGAGATTTCAACCTTAAAGCCCCCTACCAAAAAGCATTCTTTTACCGAGAAACTGCTTGAGCGAATGAGATGGCTTTATTCAGCACCGGTACTGCCTCAGCAAACCTCCTTTAAATCGGATGTGGGAAAAGAAATAATCGAGCTTCTGAAAATTGTTCACTGCATGGAGGATGAGGGGAAAGAGACAACCCGGACCAATATCTCAAGGAGTATGTCTATTCCTGGATCGAAACTGAGTGAGCAGTTGGACAGGGCCCAGAGCATGGGATTAGTTGAAAGGATTGTGAAAAAGGAAGGTAAGGGGCGGCCAAAGATCCTTACTAATCTTACTGATAAAGGTAGAAAAACGATAGGTATTGGTATCTCATCTGGCAGTAGCTCAAAGGCTGGTGGTGAGTTGCACAGAGCATTATTGTTTAAAACTAAAGAATGGTTGGAAAGACAAGGTTATCATGTTAAGATTCCTGAGCAAGGTGGAAGGATGGAACAGCCTGACATGATAGCGAAACCTGCTGATGGAGAGAGGGAGATAGCCATAGAGGTTGAGACGTCTGCGAACCATCCTGAACAGATAATTAAGAATTATGAAAAAAATGTTAAGGCTGGCAGGTTTGTGGTTTTTGTTGTGCCGGATAAAGAAGTTGAAAGTAAAGTTAAAGAATGTTTGAAGAATATTGGGAAAAAGATTTTCAGCGTATACATTCTTGGAAATATTATCTAATGGGGGGGGGAGTAGTGTGAATGAATGGAGTAGAAATAGAGGATTATGAAATAGTTGCTAAAGACGGATTTGTGCTTGGGGATAGATTGGCTAACCACTGGCTTGACCAAATCAAACCTGATACTATATCCAAGTATGACCGGATTTACATAGCAAAAGTAGGAAAACACCTGGAAGTAGGCTATATGAAAGCTGATTTTCTTCGATAGAATAAAATCCATCCTAATCATATACTCCCAGTTGAGATTATAAACCTGAAAACCATAAAATAATTTTTCAAATAAATTCTAAATTAATTTCTTTTCTTTGAGGAGTATTTCGTGATGAATTACCTATTAATATTTCAAAAACGCCATTTTCAACTATCCATTTGTGGTTTTTTTCATCCCAGAAGGAAAAATGTTTTTTGTTTAATGAAAATTGGATTTTTGTTTTTTCTTTTGGATTTAATTTTATTTTTTCGAATCCTTTAAGCTCCTGGGGTGGTCTTGTAACTGTAGACTCAACATCCTTTATATATAATTGAACTGTTTCTTTCCCTGTCAAATTACCTGTATTTGTAACATCAACTGCGACATTAATCTTTTTTTCTTTTGAATTATTTTTTTCTTCAATTTTCAAGTTTTGGAAATTGAATTCAGTATAGGATAGACCATATCCAAAAGGAAATAATGGGTCAATATTGTGATAGTCAAACCAGCGGTATCCAACAAGAATATCTTCATCATAATATACTTTATCTGAACCAGGATATGTTCTATCAGAACTAGATGAATGAGCTGGAGAATCAGATAATTTTTTAGGAAATGTTATAGGTAGTTTTCCACTTGGATTTATATCACCAAAAATAATATCGGCAAGAGTATTCCCTCCTTCCATACCAGGATACCATGCTTCTATGATTGATGGTACTTTATCTATCCATTCATCCATAGATATGGGGCTACCGTTGATTAACACAACTATGATCCTTGGATTTTTTGAAGCGGTTTCTTGGATTTTTTTAACCTGTGATTCTGGTAAAGCGAGTTTTTTCCTGTCAGTCATTTCATTGTCATTATTTTTTTCATGGTTAAGTCCTCCAACAAATATTGTGATATCTGCATCTGCTGGATTAGATATGAACTTAATTCTTTCGGGTTTACATTTCTTTTTCAATCCCTCAAGAGGTGTTACTTCATAAAATGGTAAAACCATTGAACTTCCCCCTCCTAGAGCCATTTCTCTATTTGCATTTGGTCCAATAACTGAAATAGTGTTAATCCCAGCTATGTTTATCGGTAAAAGATTTCTCTCGTTTTTTAATAGAACAATTCCTTCCTCTGCAATTTTTTTAGCAATTCTTATATGCCCCTCAGTATTAATACAGCCTTTTGGGAGTTTTTGTGGATTTTCAAAAAGACCTACATAGGACATTACTCTTAATAGTCTTAAAACATTTCTGTTAAGTACTTCCTTGGTGAATCTGCCTTTATTAAAATCATTTTGTAATTGTAATAAACCATATTTTATTCCAAAATATCTACCAAAACCTGGCATTTCCAATGATAAACCAGCATCTATGCACGAACCTGAACCATAGTTATATAGTGTTGCAAGATAATCTGAAACTACAAATCCTCTAAATCCCCATTCATCCATGAGTTTATCAACTAAAAGATACCTATTTTCAGTTAAGTGTATACTGTTAACCCTGTTGTAGGAGGCCATCACTGACCAGCAATCCGCCTTTTTAACAACTGCTTCGAAAGCAGGATAATAGATTTCATTTAATGCTCTTTCACTTATTTCTGAGCTAACTGTACCACGTCTGGTCTCTTGGTTATTTGCCACAAAATGTTTCACACAGGCTGCTACTTTCTGGCTTTGTATACCTTTTACTATTGGAACTGCTATTTTTTGATTTAAAAAAGGGTCCTCAGAGAGATATTCAAAAGTCCTTCCATTCAAAGGTGTTCTGTCTATATTTACGGCTGGTGCAAAAACCATATGATAACCAAGAGCCTTTGATTCTTCTGCTAGAGATTTCCCCATTTGATATGCTAGTTTTGGATTCCAAGTGCTCGCTTGGCAGATGCCAGTTGGAAAATATGTTGTTCGTTTTCGCTTGAAAATCCTACTATTAACTAGGTATGGAAAAAGAAAAATGCCCCTAACCCCAGTGTTTTGTAGTATACCTGAAAATATAGCAAGTGAAATAGGAGCACCTATTCCATGAGGTCCATTGGTCATTTTCAAAGATTTTATTCCCAACCGTCTTATTGCGTTGGTTTTTTCCAAATTTTTTCCACTACTTAATATGAATTTTTCATTTAGTCTAAGCTTATCTAGAAGGATATTAATTTTAATTTCTTGTTTTGAGCTCATAAACAAATATGGAAAAGCGTTTTTTTGATTAAAATGATTTTGAATTAATCATACTAAAATTATGATCTAGAAAATCCGTAAATAACCTCCTTTCTGGTTTTAAAGCAAATAGAGAAGAATTATGAAAAGAACATTGGGCTACAAAGGTTTGTTGTTTTTATTATGCCTGATAAAGAGGTTAAAAATAAGGTTAAAGATATCCTGAAAAATGTTGGAAAAAAGAAATTCAGTGTTTACGTTCTTGGAAATATTAGCTAATAGGGAGGTGATGTGATTGAATGGAGCAGAAATAGAGGATTATGAAATAGTTGCCAAAGACGGATTAGAATGCTTATCCAACATTAAAAAGGAAAATATATAATACTTTTAGTAAATATTATAAAATATAAATTTATTCTGATATAATAATTGGGTGGAGGAAAAATTGAAATGCGTAGAAAATTACTGTTTTGTATCCTCTTTTCAATTTTTTTATTTTCGATTCCAGTCGAGGGAATAAATAATAGAATTATTCCGAATCCAAGAATAAAAATCACAGATTTTGATGCACCTAATGAGATTACAGCAGGAAAGAGTTTTTCTGTTAACGTGACAGTAAAAAATAATAGATTTCTTCCAATAATAACGATGGTTCGGATTGATTTACTTGATGGACTGCTCAATACTATAAAAAAGAATATCGGCGAAGATAAAATATTTATCTGGCCCAGAAGCCCCAAAACGATTACGATTAATTGCGTTATCCGAGAAGGAGATATCGATTGGTACAAGGAGAAATATAATATTCAGGCTATGCTTTTTCATAATTTTAATTTTTTAGGCATCACTAATCAACTGGATAGTTCTATCACGGGGATACACATAAAATCTCGATTGATGGAAAAAGACAAATTACGAATTGTCAGAATAGATGTTCCTGAGGAAATTGAAGATCCAGAAGAAACAATTTTTTTTGTTGATGTTTTGGTGAAAAACGAGGGTGCATTCCCTATTAAAACAAAGGTTCGTATTTACATGATTGAAAAGCCATCCGCGATTCCAGCATTTGAAGAACTTGACATTATCCCTGGGGCGGCGGAAGTAAGAAAAGAACTGGGAACCAGTAAGAACTGGGTAATGATTGAGCCAGGAATCGGAGTGAATGAATTCGAGGTAAGATGTGAACTACGTGAGATCGAATCCAAAAAAGAGAAATTTATTATTAAAGGTGTTGTACTGGTAAATATCAATGGTAAAGTATATGAGGTAGACTCCTCAGATTCCTATGAAATTTACCATGAACAGCCGTTTTGTCGAGATGAGATCTGTCTATTATTCTTGATTGGTGCGATCTTTGCGGGTTTAATAGCGTTTTGTCTTATAGCGGTAAGTATACGGATTCTGTATCCTCTCTACCTAATAAAGAAAACGAAGTTAAGGGATGAAAAAGAGGAATTCGTTAAAAAAAGAAAACATCTTAAATAGTTTTAGTTATCAAAACATTTTAGGTTTTATTCTGCTCCTATTCAAAATGTACAAATGAAAAATCATCATATTTAATATTTAAATTTCATCAGGATTTGCTATACTTCCATTTGCACAATTCCATCTCTCCATCATCTATTCGTATGTAAGTATTATGCTGAGGTGCATCCTTTACCCAGGAGCCAGTATTGGCCGTATCCTCATGGATAAATGGATTATGGGTATGCCCGAATATCAGTTTTTCATCCTTTTCTAAACCAAGAAATATATTTCTTACCTTTGAACAAGAAAATCTCTCAAGTTTATTCATATGGTTCATAGGAGAAGGAAAGACACCTTTTCGTCTCCTCCAACTTTTTCTCTCCTCTGGTGGTTTCTGTAGTTTTTTCTTTACTCCCCATAAATTATTCATTATTTTTCCAAGAATGTTTTCTGCACGACAGAGAGTCTCACTAATTCTTTCATATTCATCAAGAGTCAATGGTTCATAATTTGCCAATACATCCAACTCATAGCCGTGAATAAAAAAGAATTTACTATTATTATCCTTGAGTCTTAAATATCTTCTCAGATCAAGCGAACGATACTCAGGAAATCTCTCTTTGATCTTTACCATATAATAATCGTGATTGCCTATCACATAATGAACATTAGTTTTCAAATTTAAAATCTTAGTTAACACACTCTGGTTTTCCAACATTGGGTCTATGTTCTTTCTTCTCCAAAAATCTAGGATATCACCTAATAGTACAAAATGATCCTTAGTACCCAGTTTCGTGGAGATATAATTCTGAACAAAATCATTAAAAGCAGCAGCATCACATTCCTCATATCCCAAATGTAAATCCGATATAACAATTATCATATTATGACATCCACTTTATGGATGTACAAATCAGATTTTAAACATAAGAATTTTACCTAAAAATTTAAAGTATTTTTAAAGAAATCATAAAAATTCAGATAGTATCAATGCTAAAATTATTCTAAAAAAATAAAGAATGAAGAACTGCTATAGGAAGAAATACAATGTTCAAGACTGTGCTATTTTTTGCAGAATTGTCTTTACTTTTTTTATGTTTTTTCTCGCCTTGTTTTCCTCGGTTTTTCTGTGAGATGAAATAATGATTTTCCCTCAAAAGTTGGCGGGATTTTTTTCCAGTGAAGATAGGCTATTGAGGGAGCAATATCAAGAACAGAAACCTCTCTATCAACAACAACCCCATGACGAATATCCTTTTCGCCAGGCGAAACAAAAATTAACGGGACATTCTGTTCCGATGTGGTTCCGTGCGTTCCAGGAGCAGATGGAACATCCAATAATTTGGCAATAACAGAAGAGATATGAGGATAACCAGATATTACTGCTGACCAATAATCACCATATAACGTGGTCATGTAGTTGGGTTTTAAAAAAACCATTATCATGGGCCATACAACGTCTTCATAGTTGCCATGCCACATGTTATTTTCTTCTTGTCTCTTTTTATCAAATATCAATTTTGTATCTACATAGGGCAGTTTTTTTAACACTCTTATAATTTCTTTTTGTTCATTTTCCTTACAAAATATATATCTGTGTGGACCCTCTGAAAAACTCCATTCGTAGTCTCCATTATCACGGTATCCAAACGGTCGCCATTTTGTGTTTGCCCGTATTTGTATACCCTCGTTGGCCAATTCCTTGCGAGTATCTATAGCATGAGTGTGATCTTTCATGCTGCTCATGCCATGGTCTGAAGTTATCACGATTCTTGATTTCTCATATTTGTTTACTCCATCATCATCATATCTAGTCTTCAGGTATTTAATAAAACGATTTATCTCCATATCCGTGATATAAAGTTGATCCATCATAGCATCAGGATTTATTAGATCACAGAGATCAGAAACATTGGTGTCACGAAATGAACCGTAAGCATGTCCCGCTAAATCCATACTCTGAAGGAGAATATACATAAAATCAGGGTCATCATGACCAACTGTTTGTATAGCCTGATCAATTATCCATTTATCACTAGGAGCACTATCTGCATTCAAAAATGGTAACAGTCTAGGTGGCACCCACATGGTTCCTCTTGGTGGTCGAACAGTTTTTTTCCCTTTTTTCGGGATATAAATACGAGGTGGCAAAGGACTATCTCCCTCATGTCTCTCCCCGCCTAATATATGTGCTTCTGAAGGAGTCACATAATTTGGATTAGTAGGACTTCCTGGGTAAATTAGAATATCGTGATTTTTATCTGCTAAAATTTCACCAACCCAGTATTTACCGGCAATAAATGCGGTTATAACAGATGACTCAAATGATCTTGCAACAGTAAAAAGCGTTGGTAAACATCGTAAATGTCTGTGTTCATAGAACCCAAATTTTGCAGTGCCATGCTCACAGGAAATTCTAAAATGAGCGAAATCTAATCCCTTATAATAGCTCATAGCGCCATATATACCATTAGTTTTAAGGCTTGTGGAAGTCATTATTGCTGTATGATTTGTCGCTGTTATAGCTGGTAAAATATCCATACAATTAGTAAACCTTACACCTTGTTCTGCCAAAGAGACCAGTGTTGGCGTAAGGCAGCCCTGATGTCCTTCAGCACCAAAATAATCAGCCCTCATACCATCAATATTAATTACATAGGTTTTCTTTACCCCCATACTCTTTCACCTCTACAGTGCATGTTATTAACACACACTAAATTATGTTTTGTTTTTCATGCTATATAACATTGTCGAATTTTTTCGGATATTGCCAAACAATCGATAAATTATGAGAAGATAATATTTGAACTAGATTCTTAATTAATGAATCCTATGGATATTCAAACCGAGGACTATATTCGCCCCTAGCACAAACAATAATTTTTCCAGGGATTATTCCTTCTTGAAAATTTGCATTTGGATTAACATCGATTGACTGAAAAATTTCTATGGATGTTTTTGAAGGCAAATACTTCCATCGTAAAAACAATTTATTCTCATCTAGATCATATTCATCAGGTGTCGGAAAAGTATTTGCTGTCCATTCAAAGGCTGACCTTATCCCCAAGTAAATATTCTTATTACCAAGAGAAAGGGTCTGTGATCGACAGTAAGGATAATCTGGATATTTTTTACCATTTTTAACACCGATCTCATCAATTGAATAATTGAATTTAAAATCCTTGTCCAATGTCATACGGAATGTTATTCCTTCAGCTTCATCATTTCCAATATTTTCTATTAATATGTTAAATGTTCCCTTATCCTCATTAGGTGATAAATCAAATTGATAGTAATTTATTATAGTGTTTGGATGTGGCCCTAAAGATGGGCTGATAAATATACTCCAGATGGAAAATAATAAACTTGTAGCAATTGCAAAAATGTAAAGTCTATCTCGGAGCGGTAAATGTCTAAATTTATTAATTGAATTCTTCATCTTAAAATTCTTAAAAATCATTTTTTCATCATTTATCTTATGTTTAAGCACTAATCGTTCCGCCCCCATAATTTATAATTTTGTAACATTTCGTTATTAAAAAAGGTTCTTATTTGTTATTTTATCTCTATATTTTTTCTACTAACCAAAAAAAAATTTAAGTTGAAAAGATTTTTCCTCTAACGATATAAACATCACTGTACATGCAATTTTACAAAGAGAATTACAAAGGTATATTTTTAAACAGCGGATGTTTTGTAATTGTAATATAGCGGTAAACTAAATGAAAGGAAAAAGCTTGGATCGGTTTGTAGGTAAATACTGTAAAATCGTTACCAAAGAACCAGGTGAAGAAAAAGTTCGTGTATCCATTGGTTCAATTACAGATATTGACCATGATGCCGGGTTTATGATAGTTGAATCTGATCAAGGTTCAAAGTTTCTAAAATTAGAATCTATAGTGGCAATAAAACCAAGGAGACAACTTTGGATTTAGTTAGGTTTTTAAGGTCTTTAAAATTTTCAAAATACTGTAATCCTTTTTAGGATTAGTCCATATATATAATACCTAAATATTTTGTCATTAAACAGATTTGACTAAATAGAGGATTGAAAAGTGGTAATGGATAAAAAGAAAGGATTCCAAAAGTTCTTTAAAAGAAATTAAGATGATAGACGTGAGCGGCAATAATAGTGAGCCCAAATATCTACATAAGGGTAAAGAATTTCACAAGAAGATTCAAAAAGAATGGCTTGATTCTGCAGAAGGAATTGTTAAACCTGAAAAAGGGATAACCAAACCAAGTGGACGAAAGGGAAGAATAGACATTTTTGTAAAGAGCGATGAAAAATTAGTTGTAGTAGCAGAAATCAAGAATTCAAACTGGGACACAATGAATACAGATGCAGTCCGCCGAAATGTTAAAAGACAAGTACGTCAAATATTGAATTATATCGATTCGCAGCTAGAATCGGGAAAAGAGGTATCATCTGGAATAATATTCCCCAAGCGACCTAAAAATAATGATCGTATGAACTTAATCGAACAATTATTCGAAGAAGAGGGAATTCCTGTAGTTTGGATGGATGAAAGCATTGCAGAACGGAAAGCACGTTCATAAAGAAATCATAAATCATAAATTTTATCATTTATCGAATATACTCCCTTTAAAGAATCCTTAAGATTTTGAACTGTTATTACACTTAATAGTTCATCGATATTAGCAATGATTTTCACCTTTGGGCAATTCTTCAAATGATCAATGATTTTCTCCACATAAGGTTTCTCATAACAAAGCATAATAATATCACGTTTATCAGCCATTCTCATCGAATGAACCTTTAAAGTGATAAGCATTTCTTTATGAGGAACCCTAATCCTCGACTTAAATGATGGGCTCCACCCGCTAACCTCCCTTATTTCAGAATTCTTAAAAATATATGAAAATGGGGTTCTGTCAACATACGCGGGTGTTGTATTCGGGTGTCGCACACGGGAGTTTTTTTGGTAATATTTAAATTTATTGTTTGGAGGTATCCAACAGGAGTAACTGTGTTTTACAAAATTAAAATTTTTAAGGAATGGGGACTTTGCCATAAAATTAAGTAAACAATTAGAGCGATGCAAGAAATTAAACGCGATTGTAGAAATAATTGTACGAAAACGTACAAAAAGTGTAACGCTTTTGAAACCGTTACAATATACCGTAACTTTTTGCATTTTTTATTTCTTCAACTCTTTTATAAAAATTATCATAATCAATTTTTGACTCTTCTTTTATAAACTCATTTAATTCATCCTTACGAGTTTTATTATAATAATCTTCAAGCATTGCATATGCTTTAGTAAAATTATTTATTCCAGTATCTACAGATTTTTTTCTTTTTCCCACCAGTTAGTATATTTAAATAAATGTATAAATGACATATTACAAATTTAATTATATTATATAATAATAAATATAAGGGTGTTTTTCAGTTGTTTTCTCTAGTAATCCTTGAACTTCCATGATGGCTAGATATTTACGTAATGTTTGGGGACTAATATCAATATTTTTATCAAAAAAGGCTTTTGCAGCTTCTTTTATATAAAAAGGTCTATTTTCAAATATTTCTTTTAATATCTTATATACATGCATTGTTTTAGCATTTGACATACCTATTTTCTCAACATTTTTTTCACTAATTTCTTTCAATGATGATGGAGTTGATTTTGTTTGATATATAACACTTTCAACATCTCTAGTTGTAAACTTTTTTTTGTTGACATTCAGAATATTCAATAATTTAGAATTATCTAAGAATACTTCTTTTAATTCTGGATTATTATTAAAAAAATTTAATCTTTCATCATCATTAATTTTTTTAAATTCATTTGTTAATATATCATTATGATACTCCTTCAAAACCTCAGGATTATTCTCAATTTCTATTGTAAATTTTGGGAATGTATTCTTTAATACCATCCATTCGATTAATAATGCCTCATTAATTTTTGATCCGCGATATTCACTAAGGACTAATTGGAATTTTATCGTATTCATGAATAATTTAATTGCCCTTGGATTTAAGGGGATTCCTTCAAGAATAATATCTATATACTCTTTTTTGAAACTCTTTGGTTTTATGTCTTCAATATACTTTTTCATATCCTTTAATGATATTGGTGGTAATTCAAATCTTAATTGTACGATTTTATCAATATATTCTTTTGCATCAAATTCTAACATTTCTTTATATTTCCAACGTAAACTTTTCTGTAATTTTTCAATATCAACTCCTAAAATAAATATACAATTTTCTGTTGATAAAAAAAGATGAATAGTATCTATAATATCTTTTGAATTTTCAATTGAACACCTATCTAAATCATCTATGAAAATTATTATTTGTTCATAACCTTGGTCATTATCTTCTATAAATTCATCAATTGCTTTTTTAAATGATTTACGTAAACTAGATATTAATTCAACATCATCTTGATATTCCTCAAAATGTTTTTTTATTTCACTAAGTGTTAGCCCTCCGATATTTTTTAATGCCAAATCAATAACTATTTTTCCAATAATTTTTCCAACCTTCTTAATTTCACCTCTAAGAAAATTAGAAGATAGATTTCTTTTTAATTCATATACAACATGACTAAGTAATGCCATTGATATTGCAATTTCTTTTTCAAATTCCCAAGCATTAAACCATATAATCTTGGTTTTCTTCATATCAAATTTTTCATTTTTATTTTTAAAATAGGAATTAAAACATTTTTTATCAGTAATTATATTCAGAATAGTGTTCATTAAACAACTTTTTCCACTACCCCAATTACCATGAATGGCAATTGTTATTGGAGTTTTTGTATTTTTATTACTTATTAAATATGTAATTGTTTTTGCATATTCTTGAAAACCAAAATCTCTTACCTCAGATAAGACTTCATCAGGTGACAATGTAACATCTATCATTGATAACCATCAACTTTAATTTTTTTTTTATCTTAAATTTCTTCTTATTTTAAATAAAATAAACCTATATTACTCTTATCCATTAAATTTGTTTTAACTCTAACTAAATTGGTTATAGTTAGTTGATTTTAGAATTAATTATTAAAAAATCTTTCATCTTTTATAGCTTTGCACAAAAATTACCTGAAAACACCGATTTTTTGTGCAGAATATTGATTTTATGTGCAGAGTAGTTAGATTTAAATAAAATAAAGAAGAGGGATTTTAGGTGCAAAACATTCTTTGTGTAATTATTTTAAGGAATTAAAAAAATAAGAGGAGAAAAGGTTTTATGTATTTGCTGGTTTGCCGAATCTGTCCCAGAAATATCCCAAGAAGTAACCCCAGATCGCCCAGGTAATAAATCCTATAATACTACTATTGATCGGTAGTTCTAATTATTAAATGATAGTTTTTATTCTTCAATAAAAAAGGGATTCACAGGAACCCACCAAATGCCTCTGTCAGGATCGTATATCTTAAAGGAATTGGTAATATCATAGATTGTTATTGAATCATTAATGTTACAATATTTTCCAATAGGAACATTATCTAAAGGAACACTTATTATCTCATCTATAGAAATAGTATTTATCGGCGGTAATGGAATCAATATATCACCAGGACCATCATAAATCACCGTCCCGTTAGGTAGTTCAGCTATTATATTGCCGAAATCATATCCAGAGCTACCGCCGGGTTCAGTCCATATCAAGGGGTCATCTGATAGTTTTAAAGCTATATTCCAATTATAACTATCACTATCATCAACTGGAGTAATGTTCCATCCAAAAGATGCAGATGTTACTGCTCCGACAGCTGCTCCTGCCCCCAACAATATTATTGCAAATAATATCATTATATTCTTCATTTTTTTCACCAAATTTTTTTTAGCTCCTCCTAAAAATATATCGTTTTATCTGTTATAATCTTTTTGGTGTTATAGTTTATATTTAATTTAATGAGTATCGTCAGCCAACCGAAGAAACAAATACTCCTTGAATTATCGAATGGGTCCAAACATGGGTATGAGATAGCAAAACTGGCAAATCTTCCGATGGGGTCTATTTATGATCATCTGGCTGAATTAGTTGAAGCAGGCTTCATTGAATATGAGGAAAAAGAGAGGCGGAAAGTCTACCAATTGACTAAAAAAGGAAGTTTATTATTAAAAGTATTGGAGTAAAGGAATTTTTTATTTAGTTTTTGCAACTCGAATAGACACCAATATCAAAATTTCAAATCTGAATAACTGTTATTAGAGTTGTAGATTAACACATGTTAATATTATTTGGAAAGAATTATATAATAAAAATTTATTCGTTATTCAGAGGGAGACGAAGAAAGGAAATAATATACTCATCATATATTCGCATGAATCGTTTCTAATGGATACAAAATGTCTCCCTTCATATCCTTATTCTTATATTGTAGGTATTTTTTAAACATTGTGGTAAAAAGTATGCAAAAATAGTGGTAAAAAAGTGGTAAAAGTGATATTAGAGAGACAAAGCCCAACCCGAACAAACAACAATAATAAGTAAAATATAGTAACAATTAATTTACAAATTATGTCGATTGAATTAATAATTGGTTCTATTGCGTTAATTATTTCATCGATGGCACTAATATTTGTATTGTATAGACATTATAAGAATATTCTAACACAAGATGTAAAATCTTTAATAAAAAAATGTAGAGCTTGTATATCATGGGATAGAAAAAGTGAAAGCAAATTAATTAATTGGATGGAAGGAATAGCAGAAGAAGATTTACATCGGGCATCAATACGAAAATTATTGAAGATAAAAGAATCTCTTGTCGAATATTTTAATATACATATTGAAGAAGTAATTAAGCGGTTCTAACCTCCCGTCTTTCACCACCCGAGATAGTCACCACCCTACACCCGCCAATTCAACAGTAAAGTAAATATTAGTCAATATTATGTATCTATCACTATTTTACTATTATTTTCCTTCTATTATCCCATTATCTTTAAAAACAAAATCCTTGGTGATGTAATTACCAAAAGATTTTTTTTGGCGGGAGGTTAAAGAAGATATAGATAAGAGGTAATTCTCCTCTATTTTTAATTTAGAGGTACAGCCTATACCAACATTAGAAACTTCAGAATCGTTGACTATTGCTATTATTCTATGGTTTTGGGCAAATATCCATATAACATGTCAGAAGTTAGCTTTTAACAATTAATTAATGGGTAAGGCAAGATAGATAAATGAATCCCTATCCTCCCGGAAATAGAAGATATAATAAGGTGATAAGGTGGTTAAAAAATATAAAATTAAAGGAAGAATTTTAGGAAAAGATAAGAAGCCATTAAAGAGCCTAAAGGTTAAAGCATATGATAAAAAAGGTATGTTTATATCCTCTGCTTTGACGGATAAAGCTGGAAGAGTTGAATTTGAAAGCGACACTGAGCCTAAATTAATTAAAACTGTATATAAGGGTAAAATATCCTCTACAAAGAAGGTCAAGGTTGTTGGATTAATTATAGACTTTGGTGATTGGATAATCTGTATTATACCTCCTGCAGAATGGCATATCCGAGGTATAGTTAGGGACAAAATGAGCGGGGATCCAATACAAGGTTTAACTGTTGAGGCTTGGGATGTCGATATAGTAGATGGTGATACTTATCACGATCCATTAAAAACTGAAATTACTGATGCAACCGGTGAATTTAATATTTGGTTCGATACTACAGCTTTTGACAGGGATGAAAGTTTGTTAGAAAGGCATTTTAGCATGTTTTTTCCTGATGTACTCCTTAAGGTTAAGAATCCTCAGGGTATCGTCATTTATGAGGCAGAGGTAGATTGGAATGTTATAGGAAAACCACATGATTGTCCACCTTACTGCACACATAAGGGTAAGGAATACATATTAGAAATTGATTATGTTACTGCTATAATTAACAAAATAGGACCAGTACCAATCGCCGATATTAATCCGTCGGGATCACTTCAAGGATTTGCTACATACGGTGGATTAAATGATAGACCTTTTGGTGGCAAAACAACCATAAGTGGCAGGATTTGGGGAGCAAAAGTTACTAAATGGAAATTGTTTTATACCGCAGGATTTATCGATTCCAATGACTCTCGTATTACTGGTCTTGGATCAAGTGATGCTGATCCAAATGGATTTACAAAAATTGCAGAAGGAACAAATAAAATCTGGGATGGACCCATTAAGCCATGGAAGACGGGAAGTTTAGAGGGTTTACATACGGTGATATTGATTGTGTGGGATGATAAAGGTAATGAATTTCATGACACTCAAATTGTTTTCCTACACAATACAGCAATAAATCCACCCGCAAAAATATCCTCTCCTATATCTTGTGGTACTTTAAACAAAGCAGAGGGAAGTATACAAATTCAAGGCACTGCTTCAGATGACTATTTTCACAGTTATTCTCTACTTTGGGCTGGATGCGATCAAACAGAGTTGACTGGTACTGGGATTACATATCCCTCGGTTGGAAATAAGACACCAGTAGTCAATGGCAATTTAGGTACCTGGGATATAGGTGGATTAAAAGATGGCCCCTACGTTTTAAGACTATCAGTTCACGATAGAACTATCGTTAACGATGGTGCGAGTACTAGATCTGACTACACATGGAATACAGTGAATATTGCTAGTGGATGATACAATAATATTTACTTTATTAAATTTCTTGGTCGATATAGCATACTAAAAAAACAATCATTCCATTATCCCTTCGATTCCTGTAATATTATCCCTATCTGTTCCCGAAACTACTGCATCTGTTTGGAGTATAAACCTATACTAAAAACCAATCTCTCTTTTTATTTTTATTTATCTATTCTGTCCTAAAATTGTGATTATGATTCGGCATTGTCTCCGACATTTTGTATGAAAACAGAAGGAATAAATTTGAATTTAACGATGGATCAATACTGGAGAATTCTATATCAAATATTATTACTTATATAGATTTGAAACCATATATCTTTCTTAAAAATTCCTAATTTGATAATGTTAATAGAACATTTTATCATTCTGCATTTTACCACTATTTTTACTATTATATTGCCTCTATTATTCCATTATCTATAAAATAAGAATTATCTTTACATATAGATAAATAGAAAGATTGATGGGAGGAACAATTTTATTGACCAAATGAACCATCTCCCGATTCCCCTCCCTTAAAGTTTTATCATAATATTTATTTTTAGGAGAAAAAGATAAAATGAAATATGAAAAATAATATCCTAATAATTGGAATAATAACATTATTTATTATATCCGCAGTATCACCGATTGTTTTTGGAAATAGTATAAATAATTATCATATATCTGAAGAATTTAACTCAGAACAAACTAAACTTTTAAACGGTCCACCAACAGATAGTCCTTGGCCTATGTATTGCCATGATGTGAGACATACTGGGAGAAGTCCTTATAGTACTGCTAATACCAATAGTGTTGAGAAATGGAATACACAATTAAATGGTTATATCTGGGGTTCCCCAATAATTGATAAAAATGGTATAATCTATGTTGGAGCATGGGATTTTTATGCGATTTACCCAAATGGAATAATAAAATGGCATAATGATGAAATTGGTCCTTTTTCATCAGCTGGTGCTATAGATGAAAATGGTATCCTTTATGTTGGGTCAATCTTTGCACATCCAAATTATTTTTATGCGATTGATACAAGTAATGGCAAATTAAAATGGAGGAGAGAGAATGACAATATTTATTCTTCTCCAGTTATTGGAGATGATGGTTCTATCTATTTTGGAAGTTTAAATGAAAATATTTATGCTTATTATCCAGATGGAGCTATAAGCAAAATACCTTATTATCATCCAAATTAGGATTTAACACCTGATTTTCCACCATCCTTAATTAATGGTGAAATCTTATACAATAGCATTTCCCAATCATATTCTTATTTTAGCATTGTTAATAAAAGTCAACAGAATGGACCTTATCAGAAAGGTCCTTTTGGTCCATTTAGAATTGGAACGATATTACCAGGTGAAACAAAGTTTCTTGTATTTGAATTATTTGCTGTTGTTAATGATTATGATATGTCTCGTCCATTTGCTGATGTTATGTATTCCGATGGTTATTTTGATATATTTATTGTGTCAGAGCAAAGGGTTGTGAAATTATGTAAAATTCCTTTAGAAGCATATTTGTGGATTGAAGAATTATCTTTTTCCAACTTTTTGTATCGTACCATTAGCCCCACACCGTGATGTACCAGTGTCAAAATTGATAAATTGTTGAAAAATCAGATTGAATTCTGAGGTTCTGAAGACTTTTAAGAATCCTTTCTTTTTTAAAAAAAGGATCAAAAAATTCTTTATATGTTATAATCGAATTTTTGATTAATTATTTAGTTTTTATATATAAGCCTAATCCTTAAAAAATTTTAGACTATATAATAAATTTCCTTTCAAGTTCTAACAGGATATATAACTTTTTGCCATACTCCGGCATTTTTTCCACTATTCCGATTGAAAAATGCTGATACTTGTTAATATCTATTATTGCAGAAGAGACCTTTCATCCCATTCCCAATCAACATCAATATCTGCAATTGCAGAGGGAAAAGACTTAAAATCGAAATTTGTATATTTTAATCCTTTTATATAGTATGTTACCTTATCTTTTAAGAAATGATGATTTCCGATATTTACAATAATTTCCTCATTTAGCTTCAAACCTGATAATTGCTTAGGGGCTTTTCCATATGCTCCTGATATAGATATACGTTTATCTTCAAAATCTTTAAAAATTTTCGATTGGATTAAGCCTATTGCTTCAAAGGATAGATACTCTTTTAATACCGGTTCCTCTGTAAAAATTGATTTGTTAATATTCGAAGTAATAGTAAATGGTTCAATATCGATATTTTCAAAAAATTCATTGAATAATCTGCTAAAAGGCGGTCCGGTTAACACAAAACCGACATCAAAATAATCTATTGTCAATCTGTTGTGTTTTTTTATATTATTCGGCTGGCATTGAATAAAAAACATTCCATAATTTATTTCATCAATATAGAATGCCGATTCTCTATGATGAATGTATACATCCTTTCCATATTTCTCCGTTATATTTTTGTATCTTTTCTTTTGATCTTTCAATGTTTTAATAAAATTACACGGTCCAAATCCAACCCAGCTCAAACCACTTTGCTCAATGCAAAATGCAGATGTTGATAAGGAGTAATTTCCAAATATTCTGTAATATTGTGCAAGAATTTTACCAAGTTCTGCTATTGTTATTCCATAAAGAGTTGTAGAGATTAAAAAACAATTTTCATCAAAAAATTGATGAATTTGACTGTATATGATACAAGTCCTTTGTTTAGGTTTCCTTTCCATTTCTACTGGAGTGAATTCAATATATGTTTTTTCGTTACCATTTTTATCTAAAATAATGTCTCGATAACTTTGTTTTTCGGAGAGTATTTTGTCTGTATCTTTAGCATTTATTGATTTGAAGATTTTTTCAGCTTCCTTAAATTTCCTTTTTATTTCATCCTGGGTCATGTGTCTGGTCGTGCTTCCATGTCTGATATAAAAATATTTTCCATTGGCTTTTATTGGTTCGCGGGATGGTAATATATCTAAAATTATTACGGTCCCTGTCTTGAGTGTGCAAATATCAAGATTAATAGATTGTGGCGGGTCCATCAGATCTTTACAAATTTGCATAATTTTTTCTTCATCTTTTTGATTGAAAATGAATCCATCAGGTTCGTTATTTTTAATTCCGATTAATATCTTTCCTCCATCTTTATTTATAAAAGATGAAATGTCTTTTGCTATCTCTTTTGTGGAACTTTTCAAATATTCCTTACTTTTATGTTCTAGTTTTGGTCCTTCAATTTGCTTTAAAAGGGATTTAACTTTTTTTTCCTTCATCCAGGGATAATAAATTAATGAGTTTAAAATATTTAGGTACTTACCGAATGAGTAGAGAGTATTAAGGTCAAGATTTAGCTACTTGAATTCTTAATACTACTTTTTTCATTATTCATAAAAATTTACTAATTCTTTTCCTAAAGATAGCCCATATTCTTTAGTATAGTTATTTAATATTATTTCCAAATGTTGGATGATAAATTTATTCTTTTCAATCAATTGATTCGAAAAATTTTCTAGCTTTTCAAGATAGTTTTTAAACTGTTTTTTATTTCGTATATTTAAAAAATATTCTCTATTTAACTTCCAAAAAGTCTTATAAGGATCGGTTAAATAATAATTGTTTACCTTGGTATTCATTATAATATTTGCTATAATATTTTTTGATAAGCTATTTATTTCTTGATTAAATTTTAATTGTGGATTCTTCTTATTAAATTCTTTGTGTAATTTCTTTATTTTTTTACGAAAATCTTTGGTATCTATTTTATTTACAAAAATTTTATATTTTTTAATCAATTGGCTAATAATATTATCGTGATTGATTATTGCTGTCTTCAGAGTTGGTTTATCTCTTATGAAATCGTCATAAACTATTTTCTTATAATTATTTTTCTGAATATTTTCCAAAAATAGATCTTTTCTTGGAGAATACCAGTATGTTTTCTCATTTATTAGTCTTATTTCACTGCTACATTAGGAGATAAGAGGAATTATTATAGAATTTATTTCATCTTCTTTTCGTGGACGGAGTTTTGCTTTTTCTGTTTCTATCCACAATTTGTGATTAGTGTAAGCATAATAGATCGTAGCTCCAGCTAATATTGCAGTTGCTACAGCCATTACAACAGTAGGAATCCACTCTATAATATCCATCTGTTCCCCATTTCTATAATTTTTTTCCGAAATATATATCTTCTTATATCAGTGTTTTATTTTTAAAAATTAATTGAATCAAAAGATAATCTTAAAGAAGATATTACTTAGGATGTTATTAATGGAAAACTTAATTTTATTAGGTCGAAGTAACTAGATTTAAATAATAAAAAATTGATAAATTTTTTCTCAAGAATCAAAAATTAATGTAAAAATTAAAGTTAATATGGAGTATCCTAAAATCAATAAAAGTAGGATTAATACTGTCGGTAAACTTATTATTAAATATAAAAGTAAAAATAACCAAAATAAAAAAGTTATTTTAGGTAGTATATAAATATTGAAGGAAAATAATCTATCAAAAATCGTATTTACAGAATTCATATATCCTCTATAAATAGGATCATGTTTAGTTAAAAAATTATTTTTCAAATAATTTAATCTTGTAGCAATTCTAGCATTTACGTACATCCAACCAAACGTATATACTAAACCTAAAAATATTATCATAGTTTGAACAATGGTATCAGTTTTATCCATAAATGTGGCAAAAGATACTATAAGCATTGATTCTGCTACAAGAAAAAAATTAAATCGTCTATGAAAAAGATTATCAGCTTCTTTATGATATTCCCAAACTCAATTCCACAGAAAAACTATTCAATTTAATTAATAGACTTTTCAGAATCCTTTCTTTTTATCTTATATCACTTTTTAATCCTCTATTTAGTCTAAACTGTTTAATGACAAAATATCTGTATATTATATATATGGTTTAATCCTGAAAAAGTAAAAGACCATCTAAGATTGAATTTTAGTAACAAAATATCAATATACCACTATTTATACTAGTATTTTACATCTAATATTCCACTATCTTTTTATCTAAAAAAATAATCTTATTTAGACCTATAAAAATGTTCAGAGGGAGGCTATCTTATTGTGAAAAAGAATGTCAAAATTCAATATATTTTGTTTGTTGATAAGTTATCAAGAGACGATTTTACTGATTTTTTTTCAGTTGGAGAGGAGGTGAAAGAAAGTAACAGATGCGAGTAATTGAATAGCAATTATCAATGCAGGAGATTTAGAACCTTCTACTAACAATAATATTACTTGAAAGAAGGTAGAAATATAAAAGAAAATGTTAGATTTAGTTCAGAAATAAAATGAAAATTAAGATTGATAACATTAGTTGAAAAGGAGAGAAAATTATGAATAAAAAATTTAAAATTTTGAGATTTGAAGTAGCGGACCTCATGAGCAAATTTATGGTTTCACCATCAACGGGCTCTAATAAAGCTAGTGATATTGATATTACACCAATTAAAGAATTTATAAAAAAGAATGAGAAAGATTTAGCCGATCTCAATAGTTTTTATGTAGATATAAAATCTGTATATAAAGAGGGAGAATCTGTAACTGTTATACCTAAAGAGATTGAGGAAAAGACAGAAAATCTAGTTTTACAATTGCAAAATGTTATTAAAGAACATTACCCACAATTACAAATTCAACAAAAGGAATATAATGGGATTACAGCTTATTTCATAAGCGATGGAATAGCAAAATTCTTTAAAGAAGATAAAGATATGCATGATTATTTTGGACATTGTTTAGCTTTTAATGAACCATTTACAGATCTAATTTGTATTTTATTGATTGGTGACGTAAGAATATTCGAATTAGCATTAATAATACAGGCATATTTAACACCAATTGTTAATCTTAAATTAAAAGAAATAATAATTTTTTTAGACTCCATAGCTGATGAAATAGTGAAAAAAATAAAGGAGTACAAAGATCATCCCTATGGAATAGCCTGTTATTATTTTGACAATGTCCAACATATCCCTAAATTTACAGATAAGCCTATTCTAATAAAACAACCAGATAAGGAGTGGGATCCATATCAACACTATCCGCAAGCAGGTTGGATAAAGGTATGGCCAAAACCAAAAGAATCGCAATTTTCAAAAAGTGAACAACAGATAAGTCAAATTAGATAGATAAACTTGGTTTTTTCTCTTATTTTTTTTTTTTTTATCTTTTTGATTATAACTTTACACAGAAAGATATTTGTTATAGATAATGCAATATGATATTAGGAGTTTATCTTGAAATCGAGTATGAATTTTTAGACACCTGCAAAAGGCTGCAGGAACATACTCTGGTTGGATGTAAACTTCTTATAGACCAGGATTTGTTTGACAATGGATACCTTGTCAGATTGGTTGACCGTCTTTTTGATAAAGGATTTATAGTTCTATATCATTTGTCTTCTACAGGCCATAGGTAACCCTTATATCCACCTTGGAACAATGGACAGTTCCCAGTTCAGGTATACCTGCTATAACTTTGCAATCCAGACAGGCAATTTCTTCCCATGTCCATCGTTCTGGTGCATTATCATCATTCGTTATATCGAACCATTCTGACCATGTATCCGCTTCTCCAAGATCATCATATGTATAGTTCTCTCCTTCGTTTGTACCACAAAAAACAGGTTGCAATGTTATATTATTTACTCCCGCTCTATCCGAATGTGCTTTAACGCTAAGTTCAACTTTAGTTATATCACCCACACCAGGCGGTGTTCCTGGATAGGTATTACCATCTAAAAGTTGAACCTCCCCGTCAGTCGTGGTTGATGCCCAGGTGTTCTCGCTTCCATCAACCATATAACTAGGATTTGTAGGCCATGCAACACTATTATCATAACCATCAAAATAATAAGTCACCTCTGCAGCTGATGCAGCATTTCCTATGAATGGCATTAGAAAAACTGTAAATATCAAGATACATAGTATTGTTCTTTCTTTACTTTTCATATATTTACCTCCATGCTCTTTTTTGACCTCCCGAGAATGAGGTTCCTTTAAGCATAATTTTTTCCGTCTCGGATTCGTCAAACCAAACAAATATTTCATGTGAAAAGGTAGACTAATAAAATTAAAAGATGAGAGAAAGATGCTGAATTTTCATCCTTCCTCTCTTTTCAGCTCCCTTTTTTTGTTATTCACGTCTACTAGGTTGTATAAGTGACACGTATTTCTACTTTAGAACAGTACAGCGTCCACTCGTCGGGACCAGCAGGATTTGGTCTTGCTTCTACATCGCAATCCAGATCACGAATATCGATCCATTCCCATGGATCTGGATGATTCGTATCAGCCGTTATATCGAACCAAGCTGACCAACCAGGGAAAGTACCACAATCGAAAGTATGATCATCTCCATCGCCACCAGGAAATACAGGTCTTAAAATAATATCCACATCATTGCCAGACCAAAGGTAATAACCATGAGCTCTAATCTCCACTTTTGTAATTGTTCCATTTTCATGTGTTGGTTCATAAGTACTTCCCGTTAAATGTTGAACATCACTAGCAGTACTTGTTGAAGAAAAATTATTTGTAGATCCATCAACCATATATTGTGGATTTGTTTCCCATGCTTCAAATGGATTGTAACTGTTAAAGTACCAAGTATAACTACCTCTACCTTCACTTACAACAGTGTTACCCATGAATGGCATTAGAAAAACTACTGTTATTAGAATGATTGATATTGCTTTATGTTTATTTTTCATGTTTCACCTCCCACCAAAAAAAACTTTTTGGTAAAAAACCATCAAGGATTTTGTTTTTAAAGATAATGGAAAAATACAGGTAATATAGATGTAAAAATGGTGGTAATAAGCAAATGTATTTTAAATTAAGTTGTTATATTGATGATTGACTGGGATATAAAACCTTCACAAATCACTTAGTATTGTTTCAAAACTTGAAGGGAGGGGAATCGGGAGGTTGTTTTTTTAGTTATAAAATTAATCCTTCCATCAAATTTTTTAATATTTAAACTAAAACGATTTCTATTTTAAAGATAATGGGAAATTAGAAGTAAAATAATAGTAAATATAGTGGTAATATTACTATTGTATTTGACTTTAAGCTGTTTTTTTATTGATTATCCAGATTTAATATAACTCATAAAAAAACAATGTTATTAACAGGTATAAATTTAAGGTTTTAATCTTCTACTTACAAAGGTCGTTTTTCCAAATGTCACAGAATGAAAACCACCCTTTGGTCCAGCATGTATACGATTTATTTTTCCATATTTATCAATTGCCTCCTTAACGCTTAACCATTACGTAATAAGAAACCATATACCATCACGGCAACACACTGTTCCATATTGACTGCGACGTAAATGCTCGAAATTTTCTGTACCCATGTATCTTAATATTTTATATCCCCACCCCACTATTTCATCACAAGCAGGATCATATAACTGTGGACCATATTCCCCTTAAACATCTTTATATTTAACACGTATTTTTTTAACCATATTATTAACCTTTAATAATCAATTATTCTTATTCATCAAATCATATAATTAATTATAAATTTATCAATTAAAAAAACTTTATTTTTACAATCAATTAACAATTTATTTGAAAGAAACCAAACATAATAACACATATCAATTTATGAAAAGTTTGAAATTTGAAATAAACTGCATATAATATAAATATCTGATATTGAGGGAAATAGAATAGATTTTATAATGTCATCTCAAACAATGTTTATAAAAAAATCTACTTTTTCCTCTTCATTTTTCATAATTCTACTATTCTTCCTCAATATTTTTAACCTTCGCAAATAGATCATCAAATATCTCTCGCAGCATTTCGATAGCCTGCTTTGAAAACATACCTACAAGACCAGCAATTGCTACCATCCCATAAAGATTTATATCATTCGTCGTTGTTCCTGCATTGAGCAATAAACCCCTAAAGACAAAATAAACTAGAAGTGCCAAAGCTGCTCCTAAAAATGGCCGTAGAAGATACCAGAATGTAAAAACCTTATGGAGTCTATCTTCACCTTCAAAAACAATAAACGAAGTCCCGAAATGGATATAAGCACCCAAAGTCCCTGAAAGAATAATAAGTAATAACACTCTTGTTTCCATGGAAATACTAATGGTTAACAATCCATGAAAATATTCAATCTTTCCAGTATACATTTCCGTAACGGAGGGAGGCCAGGTTGCAATTAAAAAATATAATATCATAGGTACAAATAGGATAAAATAAATAGCCAATAACCGCTTATGTAAAGGGGACATAGGTTCTGATTTGTTTCTTTCAAAATCGGCTAATTTACAAAGCTCTAAAAATGTGGAAGCTATTTTTGGAATTATTTCATCTTCTTTTGAAGCACCAAGGATTTTAATAAGTTTAGATTGGACATCCTCTTTTATCATTTTATAAGCGTACTTATCCTCAGCAAAAAGCTTTGCATAGGCTCTTTTTATACTTTTTGCCATAACAGCTTTTGATTTGGTTTCATCTCGATAATTCCAATAAATGGAAGTTGGCATTTCCGATAAATCAATAAAATCCAATTTTTTAAGTAATGAAATAAATGTCATATTTGAACTAGAGTTCAATCCTAATATTGTTGAGAGAAAACCCTCGGTAAATCTTGCTGGCACTGCAGCTTCTTTTATCTTTTTAAATAAATCATTTATATCTTCGTATGAATCAACATGAGGTAAATACTTAACCAATTATTTCACCTATTAAAATAACCTTCTATTACCAACAATTCAGCAACTAATACATTATCTTCATATGATGCAAATATCATTTACATACTTCCCAAATTGGAAAAATATTTAATTAATTATAACTATATTTTTAGGTATTATTTTTTTCATAGATCCTTGATTTATCCTTCTTCTTATTATTTCTCTTCATAACCGTTTCAAGGCTAGTATAGAAAATTTCAATACCAATGTCTTGAATCACTATTACTTCTTTTTAGATAAATCACTTTATTTTACAAATTCATTTTTTATTATGTATTGATAATTCTATAATTTACCATAAAGTAATATATAATAAATATAACTGGAAAATAGATGTAAAATATTAGTAAAAATAGTGGTAAACAATTTTATTACTATGAAACTATTATTCATGTTTGATGACAATATCCCTCCTAAATAAAATTCATTTAACATTTAACTATTTATTTGAAAGAAACCAAATAATAACAACAGAACAAGTAACGGTTTGCAATGAGCTCTGTGTAAAAGTGGGATGTTAAGCCGGAGTTATGGTGCACCCGGCGAAGTAACAATATGTAATATATTCAATCTATCTTTCTATGATTCATAATTTGTATTTTCAAAGGTTGTAAAGGATTGTAATATATCAAATGGCAAGATGTTTTATATAAACTCATTATTCATATACTATTTATGCCTCCGCCGGTTGTAAAAACAATCAAAGAAGAGATTTATTGGCAATATGCAAAACTAATTTCAAAATCTGCTGGATTTGGAATCAGTCAACGAGCTTTTCAGATGGATCGTTTTAAAGCTTTAAGAGATGGTACTATAAAATGGTCAAGCACAATTCGTGAATGGATCAAAGAACATGAAAAACCAGATGAATGTATTTACTGTGGGTCAAAAGGGAATTTAACAGTTGAGCATATTCTACCCTAAAGTTGTGGTGGCCCAGACCTTCCTGGCAATGCAATTAAAGTCTGCAAGAAATGCAATTCCAGTAAGGGTGGAAAGAGACTTTATGAATGGATAGGACTCCAACACAAAGACGAAATACCAAGAATAGCTGAAGGCAAATATCTCAAATTGTTATATGGATTACATGAAAAACTAGGAACATTAGATACAGAAAAGAATGAATTAACAATCAAACTATGTCCAAAATGTGATATGCCCAATATTTGTAAAAAAGAAGATCATGAAGGTAAGTTAACTGTGTATTGTCTTGAAGGGATATTTACTAGGAAATAATTTTTTCTGTTTAGAAATACCACGATTTTGACCTTTTCTGATGATAAATATTTATTTTAGTTTGACCAAATATTAGTCACCGAACAAGTTTTTGTATTTGCAATGAGGTCTGTATAAAAGTGGGATGTTAAGCTGGAGTTATGGTGCGCCGACTGGAAACCAAAAATTGATATGGAAATTAGAACAAAAAAATTTGCCCATATTGTGCCACCCCTCTGAACAATAAGAGAAAAGCAGCTTTTAGTGCTAGTTAAATAAAAAAAATAAAAAAAAGAGAGTTATTTTTCCATGACCGAAATATCATAGAAGAAAAAAAATAGAGAATATTTGAGGGTTTTTAGAGTTCATGAGTAAGGAATATTGATCGATATTTAACCACATTTGATATAGAATAAGAGAACAAATCCATCTGTTATTATAGGATAGTGATCAGATGCATCTACTGTTATTTTTGCAGGTCCAAAACCTAGTACAAATCCAGATTTTACTTCGATTGATTCATTTACATATAGACCTGTAATTGATTTTGTGCTTGATTGGCTAAGTATCATAATAGGAGCATCAATGGTAAATGTACAGTTAAATTCCGTGGTAATATTTATATCAAGCTTGTTTCTAATAGTTGCAGTGACTCCAAAAAATCACCGGTTAGATTGGGATTCTAGATTAAAAAAGCGGGAGCAGAGGGTAGATTTCATACTATTGGATGTCTGAAAAAAAGTAAATATATAACCTTAGAATATTTCTCACTGGTTGCAATTTACCACTATTTTAACCACTTTATTGCCTGTATTTTCCCGTTATTTTTAAATTAAATCTTTGTCTAGTTCGTTCTTAAATATTATTGTAGGAGGAAAGGAATTATGAATAAGAAAATATTTGTTTTAGTAATTTCGCTGGTAATGACTCTGAGTTATACACTTGTTCCTCTAAACATCGAGGTAGTAACAGCTGATAGTTATGGCGATCCTGAACTTAATCATCAATGGATATACACTAAAATTAAACACTTGACAAGTATGGTTAAGACATGGCATAAAAGCAGATACTTTGGAACAATAGGAGAACAAAAAGCTGCAGATGATATTAAAACGTGGATGAATATAACTGGTTTAGTAAATGTACATTTAGAAACAATTAATGAAACCTGGGATGGCGAATATGAAAAAAGCACTGATAGTCTTTATATAGGCCCACTTGACCAAGCCAGAGTGATGAAAGACTTCTACCTAAATATAACCATCTACAATAAAACCGATAACTGGTCAATAGAAGATTATAAGAATTTATCTATAAAGCAATGTTTTCCCTATTTCCAAAAATCAATAAAAGGTGAAAAAACATCAAAGGAGGAAAATATACCAATATATGAAAATTTTGATCCATTAAGATGTGGTCCACAAATAGAACTTGGATATACACACTATTCAGAACCATACACGGCATTTGACTCTATATATTACCCGATTGGACTTAAATCATTGCTAGGAGCCCTTGATAAATATAAAGGATATATAGCAATTGATAATGACACAGATGCATTCATGCAATTCCCTCCAAGTTATGACCAACAATGGTGGCATATTCCTTTTGAAAAACAAAATTTTTTGGTAAACGGTTCTATCGGAACATGGATTAAAGGCGCGCTCAACGATGAAGATCTCTGTGCAAACGCTAGCTACTATGCATATTGGGAAAAAGAAAATGTAACAAGTTACAATATCATAGGGCAAATCAATGGAACAGACACCAGTAATGTAAGTATTATATGTGCCCATTATGACTGCATGTGGAACCAGGGAACCATTGATGAGGCTGCAGAAACTGCACTAGTACTAGGTATGGCCAAATATATAAAAACCCGGGAACTTGAATCCAAGCTTAAACATACTGTCAAATTTATTGCTTTCGGAGCGGAGGAAGCAGGGATACGAGGATCAAAAGACTATATAATGAAACACATTAAAAGTGATGAAAATGAAAAAGTTGTGTATGTGATTAATCCTGGTAACTTTGGTCATTATAATCGAACTGGCAAAAACTATTATAATGAACCTATAAAGATGGATTTTGAACTTGCATCAGATCAAAGCTGGATAGTCGAATTTGCAAAAAACATAACAAATGCAATAGACTATACATCACGGACAAATCAGACAGGAAACGGCTATATAGATGTAATAACATATGATGGTTTAAGAGCAGAAGATAGCAAGATATTTGGAAAAGATAAAGCCGATTGTGCTGAAGGCTCTATTCAGTTTGGCAGATTTCCATTTAGCGGTTACCATCGAGATGGCGCAAATCACGCTGCAGGTGATATCCTTGAGGGTTTAGATAATGGTACTTTTGAGCTTGAATCTGAGGTAGTAGCATCAGTAGCCCTGCATCTTCTACTTGATCCAGTTTTTTCATTTGAGAATTGTAGTAACACGACATTTGATATAGATAATGATGGTAATATCGATTCAGCATGTCTCTCATTCAACATAAGTAGTGATACTAATACCTCGCTTTTTGGAAACGTAACAGCCTGTCTTTATAACTCCACAACTGGGGAGCCTGCGTCCTATGCGAATAATACTGGTTTGATACCATTTAATAAAAATAATGTAACAAACAGTTATCTAAATGTTACTCTTCTCCCGAATATACTTGAAGATTACTATAGAGCTGGACTTGTAATAAAAGATGTTCAGAATAATTCCATGGATGAATGTAATCAAACCATTTATTTGAAACCATATGGAAAACCTATTGCGGATTTCAGTTGGGAGCCTGTTCCACCTTTTAAGAAAAAGTTCCAATTTACGGATGAGTCACTACCGTCTCCTGATGCAAGTATAACAAATTGGAGTTGGGATTTCGGTGATGGGAAGAATTCTACGGATACAAATCCAGTTCATCAGTTTATTTCTAAGGGATATTATAATGTTACTTTAACAATTGAAGATAGTAATGGACTTAATGTTAGTAAAACCAAGAAACTACATGTTAGTGGATGGTTTCCAGATGCTTCGTTCACTATGAGCTCAACTGTGGAATGTTTCAATAAGCCCATTACATTTACCTCTACTTCTTCTGATAATGAAGGGAATATTCTGAATGCAACCTGGTATTATGGGGATGGAACAGTTGGTTATGGTAATAGTACGGCACATTCGTATTCTCAGACGGGAGTATATACCGTGACACTGATGATTACTGATGACGACGGTGATGTGGATACAACCACTGATATTGTTTATATCGCTGGTGCTTTAGTTGATGATAGCTACATTACAGATGACCCAATTAACCATAAATGGGACACGATCCCAGAGGGAATCAACGATGTTTCTGACAAAGATTTACTCTATGTATTCAATGGAGAATACAATAGTGGTATAACTGTAAATAAGGGGATTTCACTTTATGGAGAAAATGAGAATTACGTGGTTATTAATGGTGCAGGGACTGCAATAAATATTGTAAATGATTCTGCGTTGCTTGACAAGGTCATAGTAGAAAATGCAACGATTGGAATCCGTCTTTCTGGATCATCCAACAGTATCATTAGTAATTGCACTGTTTCGAACTCCAATTATGGGATAAAAGTCGAAAATAATGCAGATCAGAATATAATTATGAATTGCAATTTGACAAATAACAGCTATGGTATATTTATTTCAGGCTCGGATTCTAATATAGTCGGATCACCTTCTATTATTGAGCAACCTGTGTGTAATGATAATGTATTTACTTTGAATGATTATGGAGTGTACATTGAAAACGCTGATGATAACGTTATTATGGGATGTTTGATAGATGCTACACCACCCGAATCTCCAGGATTACCACCTTCGACAGGGGGTATTTGCCTTGATAATTCAGATAACAATACTATACTTTTCTGTGATGTATATAATGCTAGTAATTATGGAGTGTATTTAGGTAGCTCATCAGACAATATGATTATGCATTGTATCGTGAGGGAGAACGACAAGGGCGTGTATTTGTCTGGTTCCTCTTATAATTCTATTATTGGAAATAATTTTTCGGAAAATTCCCTATCAGGTGTTAACATTTTTACTGTGTCATCAGATAGTAATTCTGTGTTTTGGAATGATTTCATCCGTAATGGTGGCGTTAGGTTTCCTCAAGCGGAGGATTTTGGATCTGGTACATATTGGAATACCTCTGAAAACAATACCTTTTTGTATAGTGCATCTGGTGAGGGGAACTACTGGGATGATTACAATGGTGTTGATGCTGATGGTGATGGTATAGGAGATACAGCATATATTATTCCTGGGACTGCTAATGCTAGGGATTATTATCCCGTGGTAGAAAGGTATGGTTGGTTGTACAAATGGTTCTAAAAACTATAATATCTAAATCAAGTACAATAAAAATGATTAAAACGTGCAAAAATATTTTTAAACATGAAATAGATACCTATATTTATATAAAATACAATATATTATATTTGGGGGGTAAATAAAATGAGGATTAACTATAGAATGAAAGTAACAAAACTTTTAATCCTCGCAATATTTATTTCATCCCTTGTTTTACCTGCTTTTGTAGCAGCAAGTTCTTTTAATAGGGAGCTGAAAGAACATAACTTTGTTGATGAGCTAGAGGTTACTCATACTTCTGCAGGAGATGTTGATTTGTGGCCAATGCTTCAACACGATACAAAGCATACTGGACTTAGCTTATTTGGTAAATCTGGAAATTGGCGTGCAGAAAAATGGAATAAAAATATAGGCTCCATGGTGATTTCTTCTCCAGCTATTGATAAAAATGGAACAATATATATTGGATCAAATAACTGGAATTTTTATGCCATAAATTCCAACGGTACTAAAAAATGGAGTTATCAAACAGGAGGAGGTGTATCATCATCACCTGCTATTGCTGAAGATGATACAATTTACGTGGGTTCAGAAGATGGAAAGTTATATGCTTTTTATCCTAATGGTTTTAAAAAATGGGAATTAAATCTCGGAATGTGGGTTTATTCTTCACCGACCATTGGTGATAATGGCACTATTTATGTTGGGTCTACAAATAATAACTTTTATGCAGTGAATTCTAATGGTACTTTAAAATGGATTTTTCATACTGGCGGGATGGTTTATTCCTCTGCTGCTATAGATGAATATGGTACAATCTATTTTGGCTCACATGATCGTTATCTCTATGCACTATATTCAAATGGAACATTGAAATGGAAATTTCAAACTGGTGGTTGTGTGAAATCACCTCCCTCAATTGGGAGTGATGGTACTATTTATATATGTTCTTGGGATGGTTATCTGTACGCAATTAATCGTGATGGTTCTCGAAAGTGGAGGTTTAATACAGGAGACTCAGCAGAGACATCACCTACGATAGCAGAAGATGGAACTATTTATGTGGGTTCATATAACGGGAAGATATTTAGTATCACTCCTGATGGTACTGAAAATTGGTGGTTTCAAACAGATAATTGGGTTATTTCTTCACCAGCGATTGATAAATATGGTGTAATCTATGTTGGCTCGCTTGATGGTATTCTCTATGCCTTGAATACTGATGGTACAATTAGATGGAAATTTAATACCGGTGGAGAAATTGCTACGTCTCCTGCGATTGGAAAAGATGGTAAAATTTATTTTGGGACACATATTATATCACTACCTGAGTTTCAAGCATATCTATATGCTATAGAGCCCATTGATGATGCTCCGCCAGATAAACCTAGTATAGATGGTCCAACAGGTGGAAAACCACATATGGAGTATAAGTATATAGCGGTTGCTAAGGATTCTGATGATGACAATGTTAGTTACTTTTTTGACTGGGGTGATGATACTAATAGTGGTTGGACTGAATTTGTACCATCTGGGACTTCTTGTACTCAGTCGCATACATGGATAAATCAAGGAACTTATAAGATTAAATGTAAGACTAAAGATACTTTTGGTGCTGAGAGTGACTGGGCAATGTTCGAGGTTGAAATATCAAGAAACAAGATATCATATAACTCATTTTTCTACAGTTATTAGATCTCCTTAAACTTCTGGAAAGGTTGTACTCTCTTTTGATATAGACCTATTGGACAAAAACAACTTTAAATGTTAAATGCAATGCTATAAATTATATTACTTTAAATAATAGTTACTAAATTTTTACTAAATATAGGTAATCGGTGTTACATTTGTTCCAATAAATGACAGAAAAATTTATATCTGATATTTCATATTAATTCCTTAGGAAGTTGTTAAAATTGATAAAAACCAGGGTCTATTAAATAAAATCCTTGTTACTGGGGTTATTATTCTTTTTTTTAGTATTACTGTTCAGCCAAACGTTGCAATAGCTCAACCAGATGAAGAGATAATAGCTAAGCAAAAAGAGTTCCTGTTTCAGACTATTATTAATATAGCAAGTAATCCAGAGATCAAGAGTTTATTGAGGAATTATAATTACAAACAATTTACATCCAACAATGATAATAAGGGAGTACTTTCACAATTATTATTTAATAAACCAAGATTCTTCCTCAGTATGATTTTCACAAAACCATCTATTACATATGAATATCTTGATAAAATCTACTATAGAGGAATTGAGGTTACTAATACTCTTGGTAAAGAGAAAACATTAGAGATGATTGAATCTATATCTATTAATAATCCAGACGTTTTAGATGAATTTAATAAAATTATCATGAGCAATAAAAATCTATCAGATAGAATCGCGACATTAGAAGTGATGAATAAAAAATATGTTTCTGATTTATCATGGGGTTTTCCAATTATTTGTACTATCCTAGTACCAATTTTTAATATACTAGTTTTAATAGGTGAATGGTTTTTGATGTTGTGCCAGTCATATGAGGAAAATCCAATGATTTATAATATACTTTTATGCATTATGTTTCCAATAATGTTTATAACTGGTATTTTCTATTTTTTTGCAGCTGAATTCGGATGCTGAGAAGCCCTTGACTACTTAAATACCATATTATAAATTAATAGTAATAATATCAGGAACTAATACTATATATTAAAACACCTTAATAATTGAAATAACAATGATATCATAAATTAAGGAAAAAGAACTTTATTAAATTTCAAACAAAACATCCTTTGGCATATTTAACGTGATGAAATAACCGCTACCAACTCCTTTTCTCTCCATATTTATTAACTTCAACTTGGAAAATCTCTCTACATGGTTCCTGAGCATCCTATCCCCAAGTCTGCCGTCAGTAGACCTGTAAAGCTGATATAATTCAGGGTAAAATGTGCCCTTTTTTGGAATCAATCTTAGGATAAATTTTTCCTGGTTGGATAACGCATTTATCACGCTAATCGCTTTGGCATGTCTTGTCTTATTGAGAATTTCTTTTACATGATCGACACGCACTTTTTTGTCGCCTGTATTGTTGGCTAGTTCCCCTGCTCTAATCAGAGTCTCTCTAGCTACCCTAACATCGCCTTTCTTTTCCGCTGTAAATTTTGCAAGATAATCTACAGCCTCTTTGTCTACTACATTTTCTTGAAATGCCGCCTCCACTCTGGCTTCAACTATCTCCTTCATCTGTTCTGTTGTATATGGGTTGAAAGAAATCTCCCTTAAGGGATAGAGCCTGCTCTTGGTT